>DASRQG010000547.1:0-27267 GCA_035645995.1 Mariniphaga sp.
CGCGATTAGAGGATTTTAATAAAATAGATGAAAAAATTTTAACAGAACTTTATCATGAAGTTACCAGCAGTATTATTGATTTTCAGAAACTATGTGATCAGCTAAAGTTATATTAATATTATAATTTATTTAAATCAGCTGAGCAGAGAGTTTGTCAGATAATCCTTTTTAATTTTTGTTATTTTTGTCGATTATTTTATCAACCGTGGCCATTAATAATTCTGAAAATCTGATGATTCCGGACATTATCCTTGATTCCCTTCCTATAAAATTTTATGTTATAAATCTTAAGGAGAGAAAGATTATTAAAACCAATGATCCGACTGTTTCTATTGGACAAGAATCCTGTTTTTTAAGTATATTCAATTGTAAAGATTCGTGTCAGCCTGAAAAAGGCACCTGTTTTTGTGAATTATTGAATGATAGGAAGGAATTCCAAAATGTAGTTGAATCAGGTCCAAGACTTAAAAGACGATATTATAAAGCAGATGTAAAGCGAATAGATGAAAATCATTCCTTGGCAACCTTTACTGAAATCACTCAGATAATGACTTCAGAAAAGGAAATAAAAATTAATAATCAACGGTTAAAACGTGCCGAAAATCTCGTAACTTTTGGTTCTTGGGAGATTGACCTTCGTACGAACATGTTGTATGCCACAGATGGGGCATACAAAATTTACGGCATGAAAAAGAAGGAGCTGTTGCTTACGGATGTGAGGGATATTCCACTTCCTGAGTATCAAAAGATGATTGAAACAGCTTTGTCGGAACTGATAGCCAAAAAAAAACCATACAATATCCGGTTTAAAATCAGAAGACAATCGGACGGAGAAATAAGGTTCATTCATTCAGTTGCTGAATATCGCGAAGACAAGAAATTGGTTTTTGGGATAATCAGAGATACAACAGAATTTGAAAGATATCAGAATGCCTTGAACGATAGTCTGACTGATCTTAAAATGGCACAGACTATTGCCAAACTGGGTAACTGGAAATATGACCCGGAAACAAATACGCATTCCATATCAGGGCAAATTAGGGATATTTTTGGAGGGAGAGAAATTTTGGGGAGTATTAATATTGCTGATTTTGAAAACTTTGCAGGTAAAGATAATTATCGGCTTTTAAAAGGGCTAATATATAGAGCCATTAATTCCGGAGTAGGGTTTCAGGAGCAATTCCACATTAAATTGGAAAACGGTACAAAGAAATGGATCGAGCTTATATGTCAGCCGGATCAGAAAAAACAAACCTCTGGCTATGCGTTAAGGGGGGTAATAAAAGATATTACAGATTCCAAAAATATTGAAATTGAATTAAGAAATTCAAATAATCTCTTCCGTACCCTCATTCAGAACATGCCTGATGCTATGTATATGAAAGACATAGAAGCACGTAAAATTATCGCTAATGAAGAAGATATAAGAAACTGTGGGTTGGAACATGAAGAGCAGGTATTGGGTAAAACTGATTTTGATATCTATCCGGTTGAGGTGGCACAGAAATTTTATGAAGATGATATGAAGGTGCTTAAAAAGGGCTTGCATATTATGAATCGTGAGGAGGAGCTACCTGGAAACCCCAGAAAATGGATTCTTACGAGTAAAATACCCCTTAAGGATGAGAACGGAAATATTACAGGACTGGTAGGGGTGGGGCATGATATTACCCATCGGAAGAAAATGATTGAGGAGCTAAAAGCTGCTAAACTTAAGGCTGAGGAAAGTGATCGGTTGAAGTCGTTATTTCTGGCAAATATGAGCCATGAAATACGTACTCCATTAAATGGTATTCTGGGATTTACAAATTTAATTTGTTCAAATTCAGTTGAACCGGAACAGTTTTCAATGTATGGTAAGATTATTGAAAGTTGTGGTATGCGATTAACAACTTTAATTGATGACATTATTGATATATCACTGATTCAATCGAATCAGCTGAGGCTGTCATTCTCCTGGTTTAATGTACATGATTTGCTTAAAGAACTTTATACATTTTATCGGAATGTCAAACAAGATCATCTGACGAATGTTGATTTCAGGTTTAGTAATCTTTCGGAATTGGAGTCAAGCAGATTTTATTCCGACCGTCAAAGGATTTATCAGGTTTTAAGAAACCTTCTTGACAATGCCATAAAATTTACCCATGAAGGATTTATCGAATATGGATGTTACAGTTCAGGGAAAGATGAATTGACTTTTTATGTTGAAGATACAGGTATAGGGATTGAGAAAAGCAAACAACAAATTATATTTGAAAATTTCAGGCAGGTAGAGGAAGGGCTGTCACGAAATTATGAAGGGGCAGGCTTGGGACTTTCAATTGTTTCAGGAATTGTAAAACAGCTTGGAGGAAAAGTTAAGTTAAAATCAAAAGCTTGCGGAGGGACTGTTTTTTATATAACTATTCCTGTAGCTGTTGAAGAAACCGGAGTTGTACCTCCAGATACTGAACAAGACGATTGGGGTGAGCCTGTACAGATGAATTCTGAAGTTAATGAGATTGTATCCATTGAAGATGATCCGGCAAGCATAGCCTATTTGAAAAGTGTTACCAAATCATTGGGATATTCATTTAATAATTTTACAGATCCGGCCCGGGGAATTGAATATATAAAACAACGTAAACCGGGGTTAGTTTTTATGGATGTCAGGTTGCCCGGAATCAGTGGATTGGAAGCAACCCGAATATTGAAATCAGAATTTCCCGATCTGCCTATTGTTATCCAAACTGCTTGTGCTATGAAAGAAGATCAGGTGAATGCTATGAATTCCGGGTGTGATGCTTATCTTACAAAACCATTGTCATTGGAACTTTTAGAAGAGACAGTTGCCAAATACCTGGGTGGGAATAATTCAAAAAGAACCTCCTGATATAAATTAAATTCAGGAATGTATAGGTTAAAAAAACAAAGGCACAGGTTTTAACTTATATGTTAACTTGTGCCTGATGAATTAGATGTTTATTAGAACCTATTGTTTTTGATTTGCTTTTAATTTAATCTGACGGTTGTTTTTTTTCCGAACTTTCTTTTTTCTTGGTTTCTTTTTTTCGAAACGATCCAGTCTTTCCTCAGTAATTGATTGCCAGCCAATTTCTTTTGTATTATTATCGTCCTTATTAGTAATTTCAGGTTTAATGCCACGCTTATTTTTTTGAATAATATCTCTGACTTCCTCCACAGATAATGAGAATGCTGCTGAAGCTATTCCTCCTTCAAGTGTATACCAGACTTCCTTTTTTAGATAGTCAGTTTTAAGCGGCTTTGCAATTCCATTAGCAGTTTCAAGAACCATTAACTCTTCAGGAAACTCCTGACGTGCCTCCATATAAACGTCAAGTTCGTAAAGCAGGCAGCATTTTAATTTTCCACAAGCTCCTGCCATTCTTTGAGCAGATGGAGACAAACCCTGTTTCTGGGCAGCATCGGATGATATACTGGAGAAATCGGTACGCCAGCTGGAGCAACAAAGTTCCCTTCCACAAGAACCAATACCTCCAACAAGTCCGGCTTCCTGCCTTGCACCTATCTGTTTCATCTCAACCTTTATACGAAACTCCCGGGCATAATACTTTATCAGCTCTCTGAAGTCAACCCGTCCATCGGCTATGTAATAGAAGATGGCCTTTTTCCCGTCACCCCGATATTCTACATCGCCGATTTTCATTTCCAGGCCAAGGTCTGTGGCAATTTTTCGTGACTTAATTAATACCGGTTTTTCATTACTCCGGGCTTCCTGCAACACGATCAAATCATTGTCGGTTGCTTTACGGTAAATTGTATTTAACTGGTAACGTTTTGGATTTTTTACCTTCCGTGTAAATTGTTTTTCGGCAAGGTAACCTGTAAGTGTTACTTCACCTACATCGTGTCCCGGTGAAGTGGCAACCACTATAATATCTCCCCGTTTTAAGGGTAAACCCTCACTGTTTTTGTAAAACTCTTTTCGTGTACTTTTAAACTTAACTTCCACTATATCTGACTGATTCGAAGTGTCTGGTAAATCGTTCAGCCAATTGTATATATCTAATTTTTCTTCTGTTACTGAATTATTTAGTGAACATCCTGCACAACTCATAAACTCCCCTTTTTAATAATTCTCAAAGGACAAAGATCGAAAAAAAGATTGAATTGTCGTTAATTAAACGTGTCTATTTTAAAATTGAAAGCATATCGGTCCAAATGAGGTGTGAATGACAAAAAACTATTGGGTTAGTCTGGTAAATGTAATCACCTTTATTGGAGTAGTTTGAAGATGTTTGTAATATCCTTGTTGGGATAATATGGGAATTATCACCTGGGCTTTGTAATGACTAATAGAAGATTTTAAAAATAATAACTTGTATAATAAATTATGATGTGAATTGGTTAATACAGTTATTGATATTATCATTTTAACGATGTTCTGGAAGGTGCCACAGCAGATAAATGGGTTTGATTGAATTATGGTAATCTTCGTATGAATTTATGACTTTTAGTTTGAAGATTTTAAATACAGAATGTTGAACTAGTTTAGGTTTTTTGTTCCTTTATGGGAAAATTTCATCTCTATGAGAATTTTGCTTTCTTTTTTTTTGTGTTGTTTTTACTTTCTGATTCAGGCCAATGTCACCCATGCTTTTCAGTTAAGCCCGCAATCTGAAATAAGTTTGTTGACCTGTAGTCCGGGAAATGAAGCCTATTCGGTATATGGCCATTCAGCCTTCAGGATTAAGGATGAGGTGGCAGATTATGATGTTGTATTTAATTATGGATTGTTTGATTTTAGTACTCCTAATTTTGTATACCGTTTTGCAAGGGGGCAAACTGATTATTTGCTTGGAGCATATGACTTTTCACATTTTTTGAATGAATATATTTCAGACAAAAGAAGTATATATGAGCAAGTGATAAATCTTACTCACACTGAGAAGCAAAATGTTTTTGATTTTTTACTTTGGAATGCACGTCCTGAAAACAGAGTCTACAGGTACAACTTCTTTTTTGATAATTGTGCAACACGAATTCGTGATGTCATCCAGGAGCAGGTGAATGGTGAAGTTGTTTTTCCTGAATATGTACAAGAGAGTAAAACGTTCAGGGAATTAATTAAAGACTACCATTCAAAAATGTTATGGCTCAATTTCGGGATTGATCTAGTTGTAGCAGCACCTTCAGATAGAGAGGCTTCGGCCTGGGAAGAAATGTTTTTGCCTGATTATCTTATGCTTCATTTTTCAAATACTACTATTAATGATTCAGATAGTATACGATCTCTGGTTCAGGCAAGCCACCAAATCTATAAAGCTCCTGAAGTAAAATATAGAAGTATCAAAGTTCTGAGCCCGACAGTTGTGCTTAGCATCTTATTATTGATTGTAATTATAATAACCATAAAGCATTTTTGGACTACCAGTGGGAGTCATACAGTAGATTATCTGGTGTTTGGAATAAATGGTTTTATTGGACTGGCGATCTTATGGTTTACTTTGTATTCCGAGCATCCGGCCATGTCGCCTAATTATAATTTGATGTGGGCGGTACCTTTGAACCTGTTTTTTGCGTTGATTTGGAAAGTGAAAAAGTGGAGGCCGATCACCAGGCATTACTTCACAGTTGTGGCAGTGTGGATGAGTTTATTTCTTTTGATTAGTTTTCTGTTGCCACAGAAATTCCATGTGGGTTTTTATATTTTAAGTTTGATGGTGTTGTGCCGTGCAGTTATTAATTCATACAGGATATTTATACCCGGAAATAAATGAAATCAGTAACTTGAATTAAGATCATAGTAAAAGAAGTATGCGAGATAAAATAAGTTGATATTTAAAAAAGATGCGGAAGTAATGGACATCAATAAACTTTAATCTTGTTCAAAAATAATGATTGAGGCTATTCCTGAATATTTTTATTGGGAAATTCAAACAATTATCTTTGCTATTAATGACTGAATCGAAAAAGTATGCGGAAACACCTTTGATGAAGCAATATTTAAAAATCAAAGGTCAACACCCTGATGCAGTATTACTATTCAGGGTAGGCGATTTTTATGAAACTTTTGGTGAAGATGCAATTAAGGCAGCGGAGATTTTAGGAATAACTCTGACCCGGCGAGCGAATGGAGCAGCAAGCTATGTTGAACTGGCAGGTTTCCCATTTCATGCACTTGATACCTATCTGCCCAAACTGGTACGTGCTGGTCAGAGGGTTGCTATCTGTGAACAGCTGGAGGATCCAAAACTTACCAAGAAAATAGTGAAGCGGGGAATAACTGAACTGGTTACTCCCGGTGTATCAATCAATGATAACATCCTTGAAAACCGGGAGAATAACTTTTTAGCCTCGGTTCATTTCGATAAAAATATTGCCGGTGTGGCATTTATGGATATATCTACGGGTGAGTTTTTAACTGCCGAAGGGAATCATGATTATATTGATAAGCTTCTCAACTCATTTCAACCTAAGGAGGTGCTTTTTCAAAGAGGACGAGGGCAGGAATTTAAAGAATTTTTCGGAGATAAATATTATACCTATAATCTTGAAGACTGGGTTTATACTTCGGATGCTGCCCATGACAGGCTTACCCGTCATTTTGAGACTGTCTCTTTAAAGGGGTATGGTATTCATAATATGCCAATGGCTATTATTGCTTCAGGTGCAATATTGCATTACCTCGACCTGACCCAACACCATCAGGTAAGGCATATAACAAGTCTTAGCCGGATCGAAGAGGAACATTATGTATGGCTCGACCGGTTTACAATCAGGAACCTGGAACTTTTTGCTCCATTACATGAAGGGGGAAAATCATTGTTACAAGTAATAGACAAGACAATCACTCCTATGGGGTCGAGGTTGCTTAAGCGATGGATGGCTCTTCCACTGAAAGATTTAGTGCCGATCCGGGAAAGACTCGATGCAGTAGATTATTTATTGGAGCATGATGAGATCCGTGAATATTTGGAGGATCACCTCCGGCAAATTGGTGACCTTGAGCGACTGGTATCCAAAGTAGCTGTTGGCCGTATCAATCCTCGCGAGCTGGTGCAGGTTAAAAATGCTCTGAATGCAATTGCTCCGGTCAAAGAATTATGTGCTACTACGGGGAATAAAACTTTTAAAAGGTTTGGTGAACAACTAAATGCATGTGACCTTATTCGCGAAAGGATTCAACAAGAAATAAATGCTGATCCTCCTGTTGCAGTTGCAAAAGGCAGGGTGATTGCAAACGGAGTGTCTGAAGAACTGGATGAATTAAGGCAGATCGCCTATTCGGGGAAAGACTATCTTGCTCAGTTACAAAAGAAGGAAAGTGAGAATTACGGAATCCCATCTCTGAAGGTTGGGTTTAACAATGTATTTGGGTATTATCTCGAAGTTCGGAATACTTATAAGGATAAAGTCCCTGCTGAATGGACCCGTAAGCAGACGCTCGTGAGTGCTGAACGGTACATTACCGAAGAGTTAAAGGTGTATGAAGAAAAAATATTAGGAGCAGAAGAGAAGATTATAGCTCTCGAGACCAGATTATATGATGAGCTTGTTCTGGCACTTTCCGAATATATAGCCGCGATTCAGCTTAATTCATATATTATTGCACAAATGGATTGCCTGCTTTCATTTGCAACTTGTGCAGGCAGTTATAGTTATTCAAAGCCGGAGTTAAATGACAGTACAACACTCGAAATAAAAGACGGACGGCATCCTGTTATTGAGCATCAGCTACCGATAGGTGAAGATTATATCACTAACAATGTGCATCTCGATCAGGATTCACAGCAGATAATAATAATTACAGGCCCTAATATGGCCGGAAAATCTGCATTGTTAAGGCAAACTGCATTAATCGTTATGTTGGCACAGATGGGAAGTTACGTTCCTGCAAAAGTGGCTAAAATTGGTTTGGTAGATAAAATCTTTACCCGTGTTGGAGCCTCCGATAATATATCTTTGGGAGAATCAACCTTTATGGTAGAAATGAATGAAGCCGCCAGCATTCTTAATAATGTGTCTGACAGAAGCCTTATTTTGTTCGATGAACTTGGACGTGGCACTTCTACCTATGATGGCATTTCAATAGCATGGTCAATTGTGGAGTATTTACATGAACATCCCAAGGCTAAAGCTAAAACATTGTTTGCCACACATTATCATGAGTTAAATGAAATGGAATCTTCCTTTTCAAGGGTAAAGAATTTCAATGTGTCGGTAAAAGAGGTTGGCAACAAGGTGATTTTTCTGCGGAAGCTTGTTAGGGGCGGAAGTAACCACAGCTTTGGTATTCATGTGGCTGGAATGGCCGGGATGCCAAAATCAGTTATTGTAAGAGCTGAGCAGATCTTAAAGAAATTAGAAGGTAAAGAGGGAAAAGAAAATTTGGCAAAACCGCTTGGTGAAATTGGAGCAAAAAGGGAAGGGGTTCAGTTAAGTATTTTCCAGCTCGATGACCCGGTGTTAAAGCAAATACGCGATGAAATTGCACACCTAGATATTAATAACTTTACTCCGGTTGAAGCACTTAATAAGCTGAACGATATAAAAAAATTAACCGGCCTTAAGTAAGTGTGAATAGGTTAGTATTCCTCAATTCCAATATGTTAAGTACATGGTCTGTGCGGGTGTATATATTTAGCCGTAATTTCTTTTTATAATTTTGTGATAACAAAAAATTAGCAATATATTTGCAACGCTTTTTAAGCAGGTTCTTTAACAAAACAAAGTAAAAAAACAGCATGCGAGAATAGCTCAGTTGGTAGAGCACGACCTTGCCAAGGTCGGGGTCGCGGGTTCGAGTCCCGTTTCTCGCTCATTGTTTTAATCCCGGTTATTCCGGGAGTAAAAAGTTGAACATTCTGTTTATTGGAAATAAGTTTGGATTAATTCCATCTTTTTTTTTCAATTCACGAATGAGTAAAGGAGGCCCGGGTGGTGGAATGGTAGACACGTTGGACTTAAAATCCAATGGCCTTTATCGGCCGTGGGGGTTCAAGTCCCCCTCCGGGTACTTTTTTTCTTAATTTGCCTGAGAGAAATGAAATAGTTTCTTATATGACAGATTGCGTAAAAAAGGGATTAATTGAATTCCTGAAGTCGCGAGAATAGCTCAGTTGGTAGAGCACGACCTTGCCAAGGTCGGGGTCGCGGGTTCGAGTCCCGTTTCTCGCTCATGCTATAAACAATCGGAAAGGAAATTTCTAAAAATTATTTTTAGGAAGAAATAAAAAAGGTTGCCAATCGGCAACCTTTTTTTTATTTCAGTCTAACTATTGAAATATAAGTAACTATGAACGTATTCCCTTGTTTGTTTCTGTCAATTTTAAACCTGCCTGAAAATTAAGAATATGCGGGTTGTAAATCAGCAATGCTTTCAAATTTATTTTCTAATGAAGTTGCATGAACAGGCTTTCTGAATTTTTTTAGCATTGCCTCTGCCTTAAAATAACTGCTATCATAACGATGTGTGGCAAACCAGCCGCTTCTCATTCTTGATAGTTCATTATGTAAGTTTTCTATAGATTGAATGATCGTCGCTTTAAAAAATAAACTGCATTGCTGGCAATTAGAATCTTTAATCTCACTTGCAGTTTTAAAGGCTTGATCTAAAGAATTAAGGGCTTGATCAAAATTTTTAATTCTGTGAAAACGTTCCGATTCGCGGAATAAATCATTTATGATCGGTAAGAAATCAAGGCAGGTATGATTTGAAGTCTTACAGCCGGTAAATTCTATTTTGTCGGTAGTGTCACTAAAGTATTCATTCTCTGATACTGCTACAGACAAGTATTTTTTCAAGTTTAACTTCATAAATGTATTTTTCTTATTCTTCTGTATTACAAACTATTTTGTGAGTTCGACAGCTTTTTATTTTTATGCATAAAATGCCGTAATTTCAGAGAATAAAAGTACAAACAATGAAATAAAAGCACTTATAGTTGATGCCTAATGTTGATGGGGCAATTGCTGAATTTCTATCAGCATTTTTAACCTTTTTGCTGATATATGAAGACGAATTTTTTTTAAATAAAGCCAAATACTATTACAGCATAAATAAAAAATCTGACATATCTGAATAATGACCAGGCTAAATAGTGCGTGATCTTGTAATTAATTAATCCTGATGTAAGACATACCATTGAGTAGGGAACAGGCAGCATTGCTCCAACAAAAATGAAGAACCCACCCCATCTTCTTAAATTATAAATGTGCCTCGAAGCTTTTTGTTCGATGTACGTTTTAATGACTTTTATTTTTAATAAATTTTTTCCTAAATAGTAAGCCAGAATACCCACCACATAAGATATGCTGCTAAAAAGGAAGACATGAAACCATGGATTAATTGTATTAGAAGTCCAGGCAAGAAAAAACTCAGGAGGTACTATACCGAGTAAAAATTCAGACGTGAAGAAAATAGAAAAAATAAATATGGGTGAAATTTTAGAAGTGATAGTATTTAAAACTGCCTCAGCATCCAGTATGAAAATGTCAAGCGTCAGGTACAATAGAATAATAAGGCCAAGAAACATTCCTGCTTTTATTGAAATATTCTTTAAAAATGTATAGAATTTAGTAATCTTATAATACCTGTTCAGGATTTTTATTCTTCCGATATTTTTAAAAATCAATTTTGTCATAATGAATTTATAAATCAAACCATATAAACTACTGCTGATGCTAAAAAATTGCTGTGCACCCTGTTAATTTTTACTAACAAGCTATAACTTGCTAATAATGTAAAACTTGATGTTATTGCTTTAAAATGCATAAGGGAAAATCATACCAAATATTTTGTAAATGTTTTAGTTGAAGATCACCAGGTATTTATATATTTTCTTTATATATTTCATGAGGGAAATTTCGGACAATCTGTAGATGTTGTCTACACAAGTTGTGGCGCTATAGATTCAGCGGTAAATTTGAAAAAATACCTGAAAAACAATAAATGCTTTTTGAATAAAATAGGATTAATGTTTATCTTGCTCCATTAAAAACTAAATTTTAAAAGGAGGTTGTTATGGCAATTAAAAAAGTTTGGATCGAAGAAGGATGCATTGCTGATGGTATTTGCAATGACATTTGCCCTGCTGTATTTGGTTTAGATGACGATACAGGGGAAGCCTATGTTAAAGAAGGAGTTGATTTTAATGCGTATGCTGATGATATAAAAGAGGCATCTGAATCTTGTCCGGTTTTGATTATCAAATATGATGAAGAATAGGTAGGTATTAAATCAGATGCAGGGATAATTTATTCCCTTAGCTATAGTAGAATTAGAAATACTTAGTGTCTGATTTGTAAGCTCTTTAAAAGTTTAGAAGATAATTTGATTAAGCAGTTGCTAAATGAAGTGACTGCTTCTTCTTTTATATAACAATCAATAAATTTTAAATCTGTTAAGATACTCTTCTTAAATCATTATCAGATAATTTTGGTTGCTTTAAATAAAAAACTCAATATCGATTTGATTCGATAGATCACTGGTAGAAATAGAACCACATCATTAATACATATAATTTAAGATTGGCAACTGTTTGAAATCTAAAAAAATTGGTTTTTAATGTACTGTCATAAATTGCTGTAATCAGTTGTATATTAATAATAAATAAGGAGAAAGCCGGAGTGGTTTGTTATGTTGGCCGGCTGGTTCAATTAACAAATTCCTATTAATTGAATCTTAGAAACAATATAAATTAGCTATATTAGATTTTTCTTTTTGGGGATAATTAGCCGTTCAGCTACTTTTGTGCGTGAATTTTATTTACAACACCATAAACAATACTTTATGAGCAGTTTTCTTAGCGCGTCTATTGGTAAAAAATTTATTATGAGCGTATCAGGCCTGTTCCTGATTCTATTTCTTGCTGTCCACTTATTTGTGAATATATTGCTTATATTCGATGACAGCGGTGAGCTTTATAATGTTGCTGCCAATTTCATGGCTACCAATCCAGCCATTGGCATCATTGAACCGTTGCTTGGGCTGGGGTTCTTAGTGCATATTCTGTGGTCGTTTGTACTTGAATACCGAAACTGGAAATCTCGTCCGGTAAAGTACAACAGGAAAAACCCGGGAGTTGCAAGTTCTTGGGCCTCACGGAATATGCTAATTCTGGGTGCCTTAATACTTGTATTCCTGGTTATCCATATTATTAATTTTTACTGGATTATGAGGTTTAATCCACACACCATGGAATCAGTAACTATCGACGGGGTACATATGGAAAATGCATATGCATTGGTTGCCGGTAAATTCAAAACCAACCTGCTTTACGGTGCTTTTTACATTTTAAGTGCAATATTGTTAGGGTTACATTTATCTCATGGGTTTTGGTCAGCATTCCATACATTGGGATGGAACAATAAAATTTGGATGAATCGTTTACAGTTTATAGGGAAAGCTTACGCAGTTGTTATTGCTGCCGGATTTTCAATAATCCCGCTGTACTTCATAATTAAGTTTTAAAATTATAGAATATGAGCATATTAGATTCAAAAATACCTCAAGGGCCTTTGGCGGAGAAATGGAACAAGCATAAAGCTGCCATCAGGGTAGTGAGTCCTGCCAATAAGCGTAAACTTGAGATCATAGTAGTAGGTACGGGTTTGGGTGGAGCCTCGGCTGCAGCTTCATTGGCCGAACTTGGATATAATGTAAAGGCATTTTGTTATCAGGATAGTCCTCGGCGTGCACACTCCATTGCTGCTCAGGGTGGTATAAATGCTGCTAAAAATTATCAAAACGATAATGACTCAATATATCGCCTGTTTGTTGATACAATTAAAGGAGGAGACTATCGTTCACGTGAAGCTAACGTTTACCGTCTGGCTGAAGTGTCGAATAATATAATTGACCAGTGTGTGGCACAAGGAGTGCCTTTTGGCCGCGAATATGGTGGCTTACTTGCAAACCGTTCATTTGGTGGTGCATTGGTTAGTCGTACTTTTTATGCACGAGGACAAACAGGACAGCAACTTCTGTTGGGAGCTTATCAGGCAATGAACCGGCAAATTGCAATGGGTAATGTTGAAATGTATACCCGCCATGAAATGCTTGATGTTGTACTGATCGATGGAAAAGCCCGTGGAATCATAGCACGTGACCTGGTTACCGGTAAGATTAAAAGATTTGGTGCACATGCTGTAGTTGTTGCTACAGGTGGATATGGTAATGTCTTCTTTTTATCGACCAATGCGATGGGAAGTAATGGTTCTGCTGCATGGCAGTGCTACAAAAGAGGAGCCTACTTCTCGAATCCCAGTTTCGTGCAGATCCATCCAACTTGTATTCCGGTACATGGCGACCAACAGTCGAAACTGACGCTTATGTCAGAATCGCTGCGTAACGACGGACGGGTTTGGGTGCCTAAACATAAGGATGTCGCAGATAAATTAAGAAGAGGGGAAATAGGTCCAAATGATATTCCTGAAGAAGAACGTGATTTTTATCTTGAACGTCGTTATCCATCATATGGAAACTTAGTGCCACGCGATGTTGCTTCCAGGGCTGCCAAAGAACGCTGTGATGCCGGATTCGGTGTGAATGCAGAAGGGAAAGCCGTTTATCTCGATTTTAAATATGCCATCCAACGATTGGGAAAGAATGTAATTGAAGCACGTTATGGAAACCTTTTCCAGATGTATGAAAAAATTACAGATGTTGACCCATACAAGGAACCAATGATGATCTATCCGGCTATCCATTATACAATGGGCGGAACCTGGGTCGACTATAACCTGATGACTACGGTTCCCGGATTATACTCAATAGGTGAGGCTAATTTCTCTGATCATGGTGCAAACCGGCTTGGAGCTTCTGCTTTAATGCAGGGACTTGCCGATGGATATTTTGTGTTGCCATACACAATTGGTGATTACCTGGCAAACGAAATTATGGTACCTAAAATTGATACTAATGCTCCGGAATTTGAAAAGACTCAGGCAGAAGTTGAACAAAGAATTCAAAAGTTGTTTAACATTAAGGGCTCTAAACCTGTTGATTATTTCCATAAACATCTTGGCCTGATTATGTGGGATTATGTGGGGATGTCAAGAAATGAGGAAGGCTTGAAGAAAGCTATACAAATGATTCGGGAGTTGCGTGAAGAATTCTGGAAAGATGTTAAAGTAACAGGTGAACTGGATAATTTAAATCCTGAACTTGAAAAAGCAGGACGTGTAGCCGACTTTTTTGATATTGGTGAACTGATGGCTATGGATGCACTTAACAGAAATGAATCATGTGGTGGTCATTTTAGAGAAGAATCTGTTACCGAAGAAGGCGAAGCAAAACGTGATGACGAAAAATTCACTTATGTTTCCTGCTGGGAATTTACAGGAGAAGGTGCAGAACCTGTTATGCATAAGGAAGATCTGGTTTTCGAAAATGTAAAACTTATGCAAAGGAGTTATAAGTAGAAATGAAATTCAGTACTTTGATTCATACTTACAAATAATTTTTAAAAGATGGCTGATAAAATACTTAAGAAACTACATATAAAAGTTTGGCGGCAGAAAAATGCTGCTGATAAAGGTCATTTCGAGACATACTCCATTGAAAACATTTCTGGCGGTACTTCATTTCTCGAAATGCTGGATATCCTGAACAATCAACTTATTCTGGAAGATAAAGATCCGATTGCATTTGATCACGATTGTCGGGAAGGTATTTGTGGTACTTGCAGTTTGTATATCAATGGCAGGCCACATGGACCGGATGAGGATATAACAACATGCCAGCTACACATGCGCAAATTTAAAGAGGGTGAGACTATTACTATCGAGCCTTGGCGTGCTGCTGCATTCCCGGTGATTAAAGACCTGGTGGTTGATCGTACTGCTTTTGAGAAAATACTGCAGGCTGGCGGTTTTATTTCTGTAAGTACAGGTGGTGTTCCGGATGCTAATTCAATCCCAATCTCCTACGAAGACGTTGAAGAATCAATGGATGCTGCTTCATGTATTGGTTGCGGAGCCTGTGTTGCTGCTTGTAAAAATTCATCGGCAATGTTGTTTGTGGCTGCAAAGGTTTCGCATCTGGGGAAACTGCCTCAGGGTAAAGTAGAAGCCGGTAAACGTGCCAAAAATATGGTTGCTAAAATGGATGAACTGGGTTTTGGTGGTTGTACCAATACCCGTGCATGTGAAGTAGAATGTCCCAAAAATATATCTATTACACATATTGCCCGTCTGAACAGGGAATTTTTAGCTGCTAAGATTGCTGATTAAATTTATATATTAAATTATAACAGAGCCTTTTTGTAGGATGCAAAAAGGCTTTTCCTTTTTTCATAAAAAAACCGTTTGATTTACTTCAAACGGTTTTTTAAATTCTATATAGTTAGCAAAGCTTATTTTACCTCTGAACCATTTTTAACTGCCTGGTCGGGCGACACAATTGAAAGCGTACCATCGGCATTTTCCGCACAAAGTATCATTTCCTGCGATTCTATGCCTTTTAACTTTTTTGGTTCCAGGTTTACTAAAATTGATACCTGTTTCCCGATTAATTCTTTAGGATCATAATATTCAGCTATGCCTGAAACTACAATGCGTTTATCGATACCGGTGTCTATTTTTAATTTTAGCAGCTTTTTTGTTTTAGGAACTTTTTCTGCTTCCAATATAGTACCGACACGTATGTCCATCTTGCCAAAGTCATCAAACTCAATACTGTCTTTCGATGGTTTTGCTTTAGCAGATGATGCTTTATTTGCTTTTTTTATTTTTTCAAGTTTTTGAAGCTGTTCTTCAATAACAGCATCCTCTATCTTTTCAAATAACAATTCCGGCTGGTTGATGGTATGACCGGCAACTACAATTTCAGAAGAACCAAGATTTTCCCATACCAGCTTTTCTATATTCAGGAATCCGCGTAATTTCTCCATACTATACGGAAGAAAAGGCTCCAGAATAATGGTAAGGTTGGCAGTAATTTGAAGGGAGGTATTTAATATGGTTTTTACCCTTTCAGGATTTGTTTTGATGAGCTTCCACGGCTCTTCGTCAGCCAGATATTTATTGCCTAATCGTGCCAGATCCATTGCATTTTTTAATGCTTCACGGAATCTGAAATTATCGAGACTTTTCTCAACTTCAGCTTTAATAACTTGAATACCCGACAAGGTTTCTTTATCATAAGCAGATAATTCACCTTTTTCAGGTACAACACCATCATAGTATTTATGGGTAAGTACCAACGCCCTGTTTACAAAATTTCCAAGCACTGCTACCAGCTCATTGTTGTTTCGTGCCTGAAAATCTTTCCACATAAAATCATTGTCTTTCGTTTCGGGGGCATTTGCTGTCAGTACATATTTTAATACATCTTCCTTGCCTGGAAACTCCTCAAGGTATTCGTGTAACCACACTGCCCAGTTTCGGGAGGTTGATATTTTACAACCCTCAAGATTTAAAAATTCATTTGCCGGAACATTCTCAGGTAGATTAAATGTACCTTCAGCTTTAAGCATACTTGGGAATATGATGCAATGGAAAACAATATTGTCTTTTCCTATAAAATGCAGCATACGGGTTTCCGGGTCTTTCCAGTACGTTTCCCATTCTGGCGTAAGATCTTTGGTAGCAGATATATAACCAATAGGAGCATCAAACCATACATATAACACTTTACCTTCAACGCCTTCTACCGGAACAGGTACACCCCATTCCAGGTCACGTGTTACCGCTCGTGGCTGTAATCCACTGTCGAGCCACGATTTACACTGGCCATATACATTGCTTTTCCATTCTTTATGGCCTTCCAGAATCCATTCTTTTAACCAGGGCTCATAATCATTAAGTGGCAGATACCAATGTGTTGTTTCCTTCAGCACCGGCTGATTACCACTAATCATCGAAGTTGGGTTTATCAATTCCGAAGGACTTAATGAAGTACCGCAGCTTTCACACTGATCACCATAAGCTCTTTCAAAACCACAGCGGGGGCATGTTCCTATAATATACCGGTCGGCAAGAAATTGTTTGTTCTCTTCATCATAATATTGCTCCGAGGTTCGTTCAATAAATTTTCCCTCTTCATACAACTTCCTGAAAAATTCAGATGCTGTTTCATGATGCGTTTTTGAACTGGTACGGGAATATATATCGAAAGAAATTCCAAATTCCTTAAATGAATTTTTGATCATCTCATGATATCTGTCTACCACATCCTGTGGCTTAATACCTTCATTTCTGGCTTTCAGGGTAATAGGTACCCCATGTTCATCAGATCCTCCTATTAAAAGCACATCCTCATTTTTTGACCGGAGGTAACGCGCGTAAATATCTGCCGGAACATAAACTCCTGCCAAATGTCCAATATGTATTGGGCCATTGGCATAAGGAAGTGCTGTGGTAATCAGAGTTCTTTTAAATTCACCCATACTTATTTTTTGTCTTGAGTAATTGATTGACTTGTTTTAGGGCACAAAGATAGTGGAATTTTTCGGTCACCCTTTTGATGGTTATTAGTTTCCGGAGAATTTTTAATTTGTGCACTTCAGGAGTTTATGGAAAAATTAATCTATGATACATCTGGAGTTGTTTATTAATGGTATTGGGATATTAAATAATAAACCAGAACAAATAATGTACTGTAACTCTTCATGTGTTGGCAGAAAAACCAAAGTCTTAAAAACCAGTTACAGGAACTACCCGAAATTTTATTAATTTGAATCAAAACCTTGAACTGTTCTCATTTCTGAACTAAATGTTGATTTAATCCTGAATCAGCCCGGATGTTTTGCAGAAGACTTTTATTTCCAATAACTTTGTAAATAAAAATATGAAACAATTTGAACATATAATATTTGATCTTGACGGAACATTAACTGATTCAAGACAAGGAATTGGCAATTCAATAAGTTATGCCCTTCAAAAATTAAATATTGAGGGTTTTGATGGTGTAGTACCTGATAATTTTATCGGGCCACCTCTGCAGCAATGTTTTAGGGAAGTATTTCATCTGAATGATCGAAATACAGAACTTGCAGTTGAATATTTTCGGGAATATTATTCTGCCAAAGGGTTATACGAAAATCACCCCTATCCTGGTATCCTTGAAATGCTTGAACAATTGTATACAATCGGAAAACATTTATACATAGCTACTTCTAAGCTTGAACATTATGCTATAAAAATAGCAGAGCATTTCGGCTTTGATAAATATATTACTCAAATAAAAGGTGCCGATTATAAAGGTGAATATGCATCTAAAACTACCATTATTTCTACCGTTTTGAATATGCAGAAATTAACACCCGGTGAAAATATTGCAATGGTTGGTGATACTGTTTTCGATATTGTAGGTGGCAATCAAAATGGTCTGTCTACAATAGCTGTAATGTATGGATTTGGGAAACCTGAAGATCTTCAATCTGCCGGGCCTGATTATTGTGCAGAAACTGTTGATGACCTTTATGAAATTCTTGACAGATAATCTTGTTCTTTATCCGCAAGTTTCAAATCCGGCCTTTGTATTTAAGTAAAAAAAACCATGAAGCTTCTTGTTTCGATTTTATTATTCATACTGTTTCAAGGATGTCAGAATCAACTAACAACTACCGAACAGTTTAACCGGTGGCTCAAAGAGAGTGGGAATATTAATGCTTTAGATGTTCAGCCTTTTGTGTCAAGACCCCTGACAGAGGACGAAGCCAGTGAAGCAGTTCATGTTGTTCATACTTATTTAGATGGAAAACTTAAAGAAGAATTCTCAGAACAGTGGGAAGAAAGAGTGCTTATCCGGGGCGAATATAAAATGCCATTTGAAATAAAAAAGTTTGGAATAATGCCCTCTGATGGCTGGAGCGTGTACATTTCCTTGCATGGCGGAGGGAATACTACACAATCAGAAAACGATAAGCAGTGGCAGAATCAAATAGAGCTATATCAGCCCAAAGAAGGTATTTATTTAGTGCCGAGAGCTCCTGAAAATACATGGGATATGTGGCATAAACCTTATGTTGACAGCCTTCTGAACTTATTGATCCAACTTACTTCTGTATTTGAAGAGGTAAATACAAACAAAGTTTATCTTACAGGCTATTCTGCCGGCGGTGATGGCACTTACCAATTGGCTCCACGGATGGCTGACAGGCTGGCAGCTGCAGCCATGATTGCCGGGCATCCTAATGATGCCTCACCGGTGAGCCTGCGTAACCTGCCATTTGCCATACAGGTAGGTGCAAGGGATGTAGCATATAACCGGACAGGGATAGCTCATGAATGGGAGCAGATTCTGGATGATTTGCAGGCTAATGATCCAGATGGTTATGTTCATGATGTAAAAATATATAAAGGGCTTGGACATTGGTTGGAGCAACGAGATACTACTGCCTTAAACTGGATGTCTCAGTTTAGCAGGAACCCATATCCTCAAAAAATTAATTGGGATCAGAATGGCAAGGAACACTTGAGGTTTTATTGGCTGGCACTACCCGAAGAAGAAAAAGATTATGATGCAGTCATTTTAATTTCCCGCTATGGGCAGGTAATTAATATTGACGAGTTAAGAAACACAGACCGCCTGTACATTTATTTAAATGATGAAATGTTGAATCTGGATAGAAATGTTGTGGTAAATTATAACGGCGAAGTATTGTATGATGATATTCCTGTACGTACTATCTCTTCTATTTGGGAAACAATGTTTACCAGAAATGATCTTCAACAGGTATTTTCCGCACGAATTGAGGTATCTTTGAATTAAAACATTAAATATGATAATCGTTCCTGATTCAATAAAACCGGGAGACAAATTTCGAATTGTTTCACCTGCCGGAAAGGTAAAAGAAGAACATGTACTGCCTGCTGTTGAGTGGCTCAAACAACAAGGCTATAAAGTCGAACTCGGGAAACATGTTTTCGCCACTCACTATCAGTTCGCAGGTACCGATCAGCAAAGACTTAATGATTTACAGGAGGCACTTGATGATCCGGAAGCAGCCGCAATCCTATGTTCACGTGGAGGCTATGGAGTAGTTCGCATACTGCGCTTCCTGAAATACGATGGCTTAAGTAAGTTTCCGAAATGGTTAATAGGATTCAGTGATATAACCAGCTTGCATAGCTGTTTAAACAATCATCGCTTTGCCAGTATTCATGGCGTGATGCCACGCTACTTCTTTAACTCTGAAGGAGTACCGGGTGAAAGCCTTTTTTCATTAATGCGGGTACTGAAAGGTGAAGTGGTTGAATATGTGATTCCGGCTGCTGAAGGAAACCGGAAGGGTAAAGCTGTTGCAGAATTGGCAGGTGGAAATTTATCAATCGTAGCAAGCATGCAGGGAACACGTTGTGAAGTGGATACATCCGGTAAAATCCTTTTTCTGGAAGATATTGATGAGTTTTTGTATCATACTGATAGAATGATGTACCAACTTAAACTAAGTGGAAAACTGGATAATCTTGCCGGGCTGGTACTTGGCAGCTTTACCGATATGAAGGATAATGAATCACCATTTGGGAAGAGTGTACAGGAGATAGTGACAGAGATGGTGGAAGAATATGATTTTCCAGTATGTTGTGGATTCCCTGCCGGTCACGATAAAGTTAATCTGGCTCTGGCTTTCGGCATGAAATGGGAGTTGTCGGTTGATGAGTTGCAGGTACGTCTGAAACTGGTGCAACCGCTGGCCTGAACCTGATGATGTTATGAAGCCTAAAATAAATTAATTCTTATGAAGGTATTGTCAAAACGTGATATAGGACGAATTGCTGAAGAAAAGGCCAGAGATCATATAATTAAACTAGGTTATAAGATTCTCGATAGCAACTGGCATTTTGGTCATCTTGAATTGGATATTATAGCTAAAGACAAAGACCAACTGGTTATTATTGAAGTTAAGTCGCGAAGTGATATCCGCTACGAACATCCATCCGAAGCTGTAACTGACCGGAAAATTAAATTTATTGTAGAGGCTGCTGAAGCTTATATTTTTGAAAAGGACATGAAACTGGATACCAGATTCGATGTCATTACTGTAATTTTCCTCAATGGAGATTTTGAACTCGAACATTTTGTAGATGCCTTCTATCCTATGCCCTGAAGTTCTACCGGCTACCCAAAAGATCAAAATGTAAGACAAAATAAATATATTTAAAAAGGTTTATTAAATTTCGTGCATGAAGAGAGGGGTAATTTCAAATTTCATTAGAATAACAGGATTACTTCTGTGGTGAAAGAGGTAACGTAGTTGTCAGGGGGGCAGTAAAAGAAGGTCATCGAACTTTTTCTGCGTTTCATCTGACCGGGTTTATTGAAAGATTAACCGGGAATGATGAAGTGTTGGAACATACAGTTCAAGCTGCCTCATCCACAAGTTGGTTACCTCAGGATATATGGATCGTTAGGAAAAATTTATAAACATGAATATTGAGAAACTTAGAGAATATTGCCTTTTCAAAAAGGGAGTTACTGAATGTTTTCCTTTCGATGAAACTACTTTAGTTTTTAAAGTGGGTGAGAAAATTTTTTGTATGACGGATCTTGAAGGGGATTTTTCTGTGAACCTTAAAAATGATCCTGAAAAGAACCTTGAGCTGCGTGAGCATTATCCGGCTGTGAAACCTGGCTGGCATATGAACAAAAGACATTGGAATACAGTTGATTTGAGTGGATATTTATCTGATGCATTGGTGTATCAGCTAATTGATGAATCGTATGAAATTGTGGTTAAGGGAATGTCCCGAAAAGAAAAAGAAGCATTAAATAAAATATAAGATTATTTGTTATGAGATTTTTAATATCACTGGCCCTAATTCTTTTCTTAATTAATCCTGTGTTAAATGCAGGAAAATCAGGAGGTGAATTTACCATTGAAACAGTTATCGATCATTTTCCGGTTATCGATCAGGGCAGTACCGGAACGTGTTGGAGTTTTGCAACAACGAGTTTTCTTGAATCTGAAATTTTAAGAAAAGGATTCCCTGAAACAGACCTCTCTGAAATGTTCTTTGTGTATCATACTTATAAGAACAGGGCTAAACGTTATATTCTGTTTCATGGAAACAACAATCATACTCAAGGCGGACAGGCGCACGATGTTATTCATGTATTGCGTGAAACAGGAATGGTAACACAAATTGCTTTTCCCGGGATTGTTGATGGCTCCAGACATAATCACCGCAACCTTTCATCCGAAGTAAGGCAGGAAGCCATTCGGTTAAATGATAACAGGAACGGTTTTGCAGCAGAGGATCTTTATGCTTTTGATCAAATTTTAACAACTCATCTTGGTGAAATACCTGAGAGCTTTGAATACGAGGGGAATGAGTATTCTCCGGTTCAATTTCGTGATCATTTTGAGATTGATCCTGATGATTATATTGAACTGACTTCTTATACACATCATCCGTTTTATAAGCCTTTTGTCCTGGAAGTTCCTGATAACTGGGCACATGGCTTGTATTACAATCTGCCCGTTGATGAATTGGTTGAGGTGATGTACCATGCCCTGGAAAATGGATATACTGTTGCCTGGGATGGCGATACCAGTGAGAAAACCTTTAGCCATAGTAAAGGTATAGCCGAATTGCCAAATAAATTAAGAGGCAAAGTTGATCAGGCAATGCGTCAGGAAACCTTTTATAACCGTACGACCACCGATGATCATTTAATGCATATTGTGGGTATTTCTAAAGATAAAAAAGGAAACAAAATGTTTTATACCAAAAATTCATGGGGTGCGGGAAGTAACGATCTGGGAGGATATTTACACCTTACCGAAGACTATGTTCGATTAAAAACACTTGCCATATTGGTAAATAAGGAGTCCATACCTGCTCATATTAAAGAAAAACTGAGGCTATAATAGATATTAAATGCATATAACGTAAAGGTATTGCTTCGGTAAGTGATATGTATTGAGATTACTAAAACAATTATAAGAGGCAAAAAAATCTGACAAATCGCACTACAGTGCCAATTTAATATATTATCCGGATGAAAAGTTTTATACTAAGTGAAGATTACATTGAACTTGTTAAGCTCCTGAAATTACTCGGGCTGGCTGATACGGGAGGACGTGCAGGTCAGCTTGTAGAACAGGGAGAAGTGTTAGTAAATGGCCATACAGAACTACGAAAGCGTGCTAAACTGAGGAATGGTGATAAGATAGAGGTTTTCGGATCTACTATTAAAATAGAATCACCCGAAAACCATCCTGATAAATAACTATAATCTTATTCTGTCTTTTCTTTTAATAAGTTCTCAACCAAAAATTTTTGTTTAGATATTTCAACAGCTTTTTGTAAGGTATTATCAATTTGACTTATGATTGGAAAATAACCTTCTTCACCTAGAATATTCCGTGCAATATAAGCTTGAAGTTGAGTTTTTATAAGATTTCCTGAATCCCGCAGGCCTTGTGGATCTCTCTTTACGCCTTTATCTTGTGCGTATGCAACAAATTCATTCATTACGTTTTGACTATTCAGGTAATTTTCCACTTCATGTGCTGTCTCAAATCCGGAGAGTTTATTTCTATGAGCATCAGCATAACTATAGGCAAAAGTATATATTAACCCTTTCCTGAATATTTGATCGAAATATTCAGAATTGCCTGTTGTGTCCATTGGTACAAAGATGTCGGGCATTATACCTCCTCCACCATAAACCGTCCTGCCTGCACGTGTTTGATATTTTAGGGAATCATTAAACTGGATACTGTCGGCAACCAGTTGTTCTGCATGGTTAAATCGGTTATATAAGTCAAGGTAATAATCATCTTTACCATTATCATAGGGTTTTTGAATACTGCGTCCGCTGGGTGTATAAAAACGTGCAACAGTTAACCGGAGTGCCGAACCATCTACCAGCGGAATTTGTTCCTGTACAAGGCCTTTCCCAAATGACCTGCGGCCTATTACGATTCCACGGTCATTATCCTGTAGTGCACCTGCAAAGATTTCGCTTGCAGAAGCAGAAAATTCATCAATCAGTACATATACCTCTTTGTCTTTCCACCGATTTCTGCCTGAAGCTTTATATGTTTTTCGAGGTTGATTGGCCCCTTCGGTATACAATATATCTTCCCCCTTTTCCAGAAATTCATCCACGATTTGTAAAACACTTGATAATGAACCACCTGGATTTTGTCTTAAATCAACAATTACCTTTTGAGCTCCCAGTTGATGTATTTTTTCCATCCCTTGCATGAATTCATTATATGTTTGTTCTGAAAACCTGCTTACTTTAATGTATCCTGTTTCATCATCCATCATGTATGAAACATCCACACTTATCAATGGAATGTTGTCGCGGATAATTTCAAACTCAAGCTCCCTGTTATGTCCCTTTCGCACAATTCCTACATCCACCCTGGTGTTTCGTTCTCCCCGCAGAAGATTTAATACAGTATTGTTTTGTACATCAACTCCTGCTATAACTGAATCGTTCACTGTCACAATCCTGTCACCGGGTAAAATGCCTACCTTACTGGATGGCCCATTAGGAATTACCTCAATTACCCGCACAGTATCTTCCTGTATCGAAAATTGAACTCCAATGCCTGAAAAGTTGCCAGTCATCTCTTCCTGTACCTCCTGCATGTTACGTGCAGGTATATAGGCAGTATGAGGATCAAGATTTTTGAGGATGTCCGGAATCGTTTCTTCAACAATCTCATTTGAATTTATTGTATCTACATATCCATTTTCAATAAGTTGCAATATTGTTGCCAACTTGTTAGGACGAGAATAGCCCATTATAGGACTTTGAATAACATGGCTGTTCTGTCCAAGCAGATTTCCTAAATAGATCCCTGCTGCCACAGATACGGCAACCAGTAATGGTATTATTATAATTGTCTTCCTGTTCATTTACTTGCTCTCCCTATTATCCAATTCAACATATTTTACCTCAATGTTTGCTCGTTTCAGTAAATTAATTCCATCTTCCAACCGATAGTTTTCAGTAAAAACTACACGCCTTATACCTGCCTGAATAATCAATTTTGAACATTCGAGACAAGGTGAAGAGGTGACATACAAGGTAGCTCCGTCACTACTGTTGCCCGACTTGGCTACTTTTGTAATTGCGTTGGCTTCTGCATGTAAAACATACGGTTTAGTCCGATTGTTTTCATCCTCACAATTGTTTTCAAATCCCGAAGGTGTCCCATTGTATCCATCCGAAATGATCATTTTATCTTTTACAAGCAACGCTCCCACTTGTCGGCGTTTGCAATATGAATTCTGTGCCCAGATAAGTGCCATTTTTAAATACCGCTGATCGAGGAGGTTTTGCTTTTCTTCAATTTCCATTTTATGTGATTATCGTTATTAGATTATGTGGCTTACGTTGTACAAAAATAATGCACCTTTTGAATAATGATACAAATTATATACCGTCAATAAAAAAACATGTAGGTAATAAAACAAAAAAAGCCGCTCTTTAGCGGCTTTTCAGATATTTGAAATTTTATTCAATCTTTTATTAGCAACCAGGCATCCGAATATTCAGGATACATATTTCGTACCTGACCTACACGATTCCTTGCCTCTGTTTCATTCTGATATGAATTTACACATACCCGGTAAAAACCAGTTTCACTATGCAGAATGATAGGTGTAAATCCTCTGTTGGTGAGGGTCTCACGAAAGTTCTTTGCATTGTTTAATTCACCGAACGACCCGAGAATTACAAAGAAATTATTGGATTCATTTTCTGCTTTATCTTCCTGACGGGTGAATGATACTTGTTCTTTACGCATAGATACTGGTTCCGACACAGTGGCTACAGGTTCTTCCTTTGGAGCTGCCTGTGGCTGAGGATTACTTGCCGGTACTGTAAACACTTTTGGTTGAGATGAAGGATCGGTAGTATATGGCGATTGGGCCAATTCTTTTTTTGACTTGCAGCCTGTAAATGCCAGACCTGCAACAATTACTAGTAAGATTAACCGGTTCATGTCTTTAATTTTTCTATTTTTTATGTCACAAATATATATATTTCCTTTTCTGAATCATCAGATCATTGATGATTTTAAATCTAAGTTATGCACAGGCAGGTGTTTGAAACCTTCCTGTTAAGTTAATAACTGCTACCTTCGGGCCCCTGAGGCTCCGCCTCCAAAGAAGATCATTACGCCCAACAGAAAACCAAAATCATACCAGCCTCCTGAATTGGGGTATGCGTAAATCTTGTAGTCCGTAAACAATTCTGCAATAAAACTGAACAGGATTATAAAGCCATGTAATAACCCTTTCAAAAATCCAGGAGGTTGGTCTGTCATCAATTCAGGCGAATGTGTTGCGCAACTTATACTACCCATTATGATCAGGAGGAAAAGCAGAATGTACAAAATGGTGAGTCGTTTTTTCATTATTCGTTATTTTAATTTGCCGGAGTTATAATTTATGAATGATGAAATTTCACCTTTTACCAAGTCTGTCGATACATGATCAGGTTGTAGGTAACCGGCTGAGACTTTTAATAAAGCGAAGTTAATTTAATTTCATGAAATATCTTTGCAGAAGTGTTTATTTTTCACGAGTTTATGATCTGTAGCTATTTCTTCCCTTTTAGAGACGATATCCATAATTGGTATAATTTTCAATAAACTTTGTAAACAGGATCATTGATGAAGTAAATAGATCTGTTTTAAGATAAATTCAAAACCCAAAATTTCATTTTTTAAATTATTAAATGCTCTTAATTCTTGTGAATTTTAAAATATTCCCATTTACGTTAAGTCGATGTTTCTTCGATACAAGTTCGATATTTGTTCGATACAAGTTCGATAAGGATCGAATTAATAACGAACAAATGTCGAACAAATGTCGAGCTTGAAATGAACTGCACAATCGCATAAAGTTTCGGAAGTGAAATCAAACTTTAGTGAAAATATTTTTACTTTTTTACTAAAATCTTACGATATAAATAAAAATTGATTAAATTCGTCAATTCAATTTGATATGGTAAGTAGTAATGGATGCAATTAATAAAAATCAGAAATACATTCAGCTGATGACAACAGCCAGACAGCTCTTTTGGAAGCATGGGTTCAGGAGAGTTTCTGTTCAGGAGATTTGTCAAAAAGCGGGAGAAAGCAAAATGACTTTCTATAAGTTTTTTGATAATAAAATTGAATTGGCAAAACAAGTTTTCTTAAATGAAGTTGAACAAGGCCTTGAGAAGTTTAATAGATTAATTGAGCAGGATCTTCCTGTTCAGGAGAAGCTTGAAAAGATGATGTTGCTGAAAGCTGAAGGTACAGATCAAATAAGTAATGAATTCATGCAGGACTTTTATCTCGGGACTGAACCTGAGTTGAAAAATTTTGTGGAAGC
>DASRQG010000548.1:0-4111 GCA_035645995.1 Mariniphaga sp.
GTAATTCTCTTTTTAAAGTACCCCGAGCGGGATTCGAACCCACGACCTACTGCTTAGAAGGCAGTTGCTCTATCCAACTGAGCTATCGAGGCAGCCTATTGCTTAAAGCGCTGCAAATATATAAATTTTGCGCCTTTTAAAAATGATTGTTTCAAAAAAATCCCTGAAAACATTTAAGTTTTCAGATTATAAAAGATGAATTCCGTTTGATTGACATTGCTGTATCATTTTATCCGGCCATATACTCGATTGGATTTCACCTATATGGGCTTTACGCAGAAAAAACATACATAACCTCGATTGCCCTATCCCCCCACCTATTGTCAATGGCATTTTTTCTTCAAGAAGCATTTTATGCCACATTAATTCTTTACGTGCTTCCATGCCTCTTTGCTTTAGCTGCCGAAGTAATGCTTCAGGATTAACTCTTATTCCCATTGAAGAAATCTCAAATGCCCTGTTCAAAACATCATTCCACAGAATCAAATCACCATTCAAGCCTTTATATCCATTACTCGAAACAGTAGTCCAGTCATCATAATCGGGAGCACGTCCATCATGGATTTCACCATTAGGCAATTCTCCACCAATCCCGATAATAAAAACAGCTCCATATTTTTTAGCTACTTCAGTTTCTCGTTGTACTGGTGATAAGTCAGGATACAATTCAACCAATTCTTCTGTATGAAAGAAGGTAATATCCTCGGGCAGTTGTGGTTGCAATTCCGGATAATTTTCAGAAACACAATATTCAGTATTTATAAGTACTGCATATATTTTCCGTACAATCTTCTTTAAAAAATCCAGATTTCTTTCCTTTGGTGAAATAACTCTCTCCCAGTCCCATTGGTCGACATATAACGAATGAATGTTGGTAAGCTCTTCATCAGGACGAATGGCATTCATATCCGTATAAATACCATTTCCTACAGGTGTACCCAGTTCAGTCAATGCCAATCGTTTCCACTTAGCCAATGATTGCACAATTTCAGCGTATTGATCGTTCATTTCCTTCATGGGAAAGGATACCGGACGTTCGATACCATTTAAGTCATCATTAATACCGGTTCCCTGCTTGACAAATAAAGGCGCAGTCACTCTGCGTAACCTTAGCTCTGCAGCAAGATTCAACTGGAAAAAATCTTTTATGAGTTTAATGGCGTGTTCAGTCTGGTTAACGTCCAGTGCTGAACGATAATTTTCGGGAATATATAACTTCATGAATTTATATAAGTTTAATTTTTATAGGCAAGAAAATTTTTTGAAACAAATATAAGTATTACAATTTTCGTATCCTAACATTTTATTCATCTATTTGTTTGCATAACCGCTAATTTATTGTCATTATGAACAAATTTATAGATATTTTTTGCTGATTTTTTATTAATTGCGATTAAAAATTATAAAATTGACAAAACTCTGGTTGTATTTACACTTCTTTAATTGTGCTAATATATTCGATTTTTTTAATTTCTACATCCGGTTTATCAACCATTTGTCTTAACAGTTAAACCATCATAAGCCGGATAAACATTCATTGGGAGTAAAGCCTGTATTTGGTTATGGGTTCCAAACCCATGGCTTATATGGGTAAGAAATGCTTTTTGAGGATTTATTTCCCGAATAACATCCAGAGCTTCTTTCAAATTAAAATGTGAAATGTGTTTTTCTACTCGCAAAGCATTAATTATGAGAATTTCACTTCCTTTAAGCTTCAACAACTCTTCTGGAGGTATATAATTGGTATCAGTAATATAACTTAGATTTCCTATCCGAAATCCATAAACGGGAAGTTTATGATGATAACAACGGATGGGCGTGATTATTATATCATCGATTTTAAATGGTTGATTATCTATTGTATGAAGATTCATACTTGGAATACCTGGATATTTATCTTTCGAAAACACATAATAAAATATACGCTGAATATCATCCTGAACCCTTTTTTCTGCATAAATATCAGTAGGTTTTTTCTGCAACCAGTTAAATGAGCGAATATCATCCAACCCGAATACATGATCAACATGCTCATGTGTAATTAGAATAGCCCTTAACTGATTAATGTTCTCACGAAGCATTTGTTGTCTGAAATCAGGCCCTGCATCAATTACTATATTCATATTATTGATTTTAAGAAGCAGTGAAGAACGCAGCCGCTTATCTTTAGTATCTATGGAGCGACATACATCACATTGACAACCTATTACAGGAACTCCTTGCGAAGTGCCTGTTCCTAAAAACACGGCTTCTATTACCTGATTATTTTTATCTTGCATGGTGCAAAATTAATAAATGCTTACGTGAAACGATCAGAAACTGTATTTTTACAGAAAAAACAGATGGCAAAACTTTATCTGATACCCAATGTGCTTTCCGACAACGACTGGCAACTTGTTCTACCTGCAGTGGTTCCTGAACTAATCAGCAACATAAAACATTACGTTGTAGAGAATATCCGTACCACGCGAAGGTTCCTGAAGCAGATCGACCGCAATATAGACATCGACAGCCTTACTTTTTTTGAGTTGAACAAGCATTCTGATAAAACTCAAATATCGGAGTATTTGATTCCCCTTGAGCAGGGTGAAGATATAGCTGTTATATCAGAAGCAGGATGTCCGGGAGTTGCTGATCCGGGGGCTGGGATAGTTCGAATTGCCCATCAAAAGGGGTTGAAAGTTGTACCTGTGGTTGGCCCTTCATCGATCCTGCTGGCATTAATGGCTTCAGGTTTAAACGGACAAAATTTTGCCTTTAATGGATATTTGCCGGTGAAGCACCCCGAGCGTAAACGTGCAATATCCGCACTTGAAAAAATAGTTATGACTGAAGGTCAGACACAGATTGTGATTGAAACACCTTACAGAAATAATGCACTTATCGATGATCTCATTAAAACATGTGCGCCCTCTACGCTTCTCTGCATTGCATGTAACCTTACCGCTGAGAATGAATTTATTTTAACCCAACCTATAAATGAATGGAGAAAGCAAAAACCGGATATCAATAAACAACCGTCAATATTTTTGTTGGGGAGGTAAGTTGGAGTGACACTTTTGATTGCTCTAATATTATGTTCCTGTGACAACAACAGCAGCTTTTCAGAATCTATTGATTATATAATTTTAAAAAAGCATTATTTCTATTGGCAGGATTGTGTCCCAATCAATATCTCATAAAGTATCAAACAGACTGTTTTGCTCGTATCATTTTTTATTTTTAAATTGGACTAGCTGTTAATTTTTTTAATCCTGGTGTGTTACAAAAAAAGAGCATTATTAAAGGTTTGAAAAATAGTTTTCCGGGATTATAATAATAAACGCATTATGCCAATAAAATATAATGGAATTAAATGAATTAACTGATATAGATATATGGGCTTCTTTTAAAAAGGGTAATGATGTTGCATTTGCTCATATTTATGCTACTTATTCAAAAAGATTATTTCAATACGGATTAAAATTCACTTCAGACCATCTCCTGGTTGAAGATGCTATTCATGATTTATTTACACTACTTATAAAAAAAAGAAGAAGATTGGGTGATACCAATAATATTCTTTTTTACCTCCTAAAAGCACTCAAACGGATCTTATTGCGAAAACTTGAAAAAGAAAATCGTTTACTGTATTCGGAAGAAACGCCCAATTACAAATTTGATATTTCATGGTCGGTTGAACAACAAATAATTGTTGAAGAAACTATTCAATATAAAAATGCCCTTTTGCTTAAAGCCCTTAATTCATTAACTCCCCGTCAAAAGGAAGCTGTTTATTTACGGTTTACCAAAGAATTGGACTATCAATCTGTCGCAGAAATCATGGGAGTAAGTGTCGAGGCCTGTCGCAATCTGATATCGAAAGCAATATCGGTTTTAAAACAAAACTTATTTGACAAAGAAAAAAATTCAATTGTGCTACTTGCAATTTCCCTTAAAACGGCAAGCAAATTTTAATTCATTTATACGTTCTATTTGTCTTATCGAATTATTTTTAAAAATTCTTAAAAATAATTGATGATGTTTTTACAAGCGTTGTGTTTGTAATTATATAAGATAACAATGATGGATTTAAATAAATACAAAGATTATTCTACCGAAGATTTTATTG
>DASRQG010000549.1:0-4640 GCA_035645995.1 Mariniphaga sp.
ACGATTAGCAACAGACCATTCACTTAAGGGGCCTATAACGCTCCATGAAGCGGCATCATAAACATCCATATCAACCGGCAGGCCGTTACGAAGACAATCAATTAATCTCCAGTTCATTAAAAAATCCATTCCCCCATGTCCCCCAACAGCTCGTGCCTGCTCTCCTACCAACTTTAATATTTGTGGTGTATACTTCTTTTCAATCTCTTTAAATTTTTCATCATTAACCCATCCGGTATGGTCAACGGATATTTTACCCGGAAGCGGATATTTCCGTGCAGTACCTTTTGTTCCACTCACAAGGTGAATACGGGAATAAGGTCTTGGAGAACTAACATCATGTTGTAACATAATAGTTTTACCATGATGTGTCCGAACAATAGAAGTATTCATATTTCCTCGGGTAGGTTTATTCAAAAAGGATTGATAAAATGAGTCATCATTTCCTAACGCTTCAATTCTCGAAGACATTAAAAAATCGTCAGACGACATAGAAACCAAATACTCCAGTTTATCTCCCCGATTTATATTCAATATTTGAGCGACCGGCCCTAATCCATGAGTTGGATATAAATTACCGTTTCTTGATGTATTTTCTTTCAACCGCCACATGTTCCACTTGAAATTCTTACGGGTAATATTATCAAGCAAATCGTGAATATAGGCACCCTCACAATGTACAACTTCCCCAAAAAAGCCTTGTCTGGCCATGTTTAATGTCAGCAACTCGAAATAATCGTAGCAACAGTTTTCTAAAATGACACAATGTTTTCGGGTTTGTTCGGATTTATGTACCAAATTCCAACAATCTTCGATAGTAGTAGCAACCGGAACTTCAACACCCACATGCTTGCCATGATCCATAGCAAATAGTGCCATTGGCACGTGTTGTGACCAGGTAGTAGCAATATAAATGAAATCCAGATCCTCCCGTTCACACATTTTCTTCCATGCCGAATCACTATTAGTATAAATATCAGGATTATGATCGGTATCTTTAATCATTTCCATTGCCCTGTTTATTTTTTCAGGAACCAAGTCACAAATAGCTTTTATTTCAACGCCCTCAAGTTTTGTCATGCTCTTAAAATGAGCAATACCTCTGCCCAGGCCGATAAAACCTACTCGTACTACATCTATTTTTGGAGCAGCATACCCCGACATATTAAAGGTTTGCTTATATTGTTTTTCTGAATCTACCTTGATGCGATTTAAGGTTGTATTCTTATCTTCTCCAATATCATTTCCTTTTACATTATTCTTCCCTAACATTAATATTCCTAATGCTCCGGCTGATTTTATAAAGTTTCTGCGAGTATTCTTCATAATGATTTATTTTTAACATTTTTCAATAGTTCAGCTAATTGGGCGGTTAGTTCTGGAAATTCATCCGCAACATTATTTGTTTCTCTTTTATCTTCATTTAAATTATATAGTTGAGGAAAATTATCATTCCCCATCTCCATAGGTGGATTTGTATATGGATTATGTTTTAACCCACTACCAGGTTCAATATACTTCCAGCCTTTCCGGATTATTGATAAGGTGCCATCCATATTTTGCTGAACAACGAATTCTCTGTCATCATGCTGCTGATTCATAATTACAGGCAATGTATTTGAACTGTCGTAGTTTAAATCATCAGGTGATTTGTAACCAACAAGAGCAGCCATGCTTGCCAACAAATCAACCTGGCTAAATAGCGCTTCTGAATTACCGGAAGTAATTCGCCCTTTCCAATGTACAATAAAGGGTACTTTTGTACCCCCTTCAAAGGCGCTGTATTTTCCTCCTCTATAGATTCCTGTAGGACTGTGGGTTCCTAAAATCTTATCGGATCCATCATGGTAACCGTCATTTAACACCGGCCCGTTATCACTGGTAAAAATGACCATCGTGTTTTCACTCAGATTTAATTCATCTAGTTTATTCATGATCTCACCCACACACCAGTCAAGTTGCATAAGTACGTCACCATAAACACTTAATCCACTTTTACCTGCGAATTTCTTACCCGGAACACGAGGTACATGGATATCGTGTGTAGAGAAATACAGGAAAAATTTGTTATTTTTATTTTTGTCTATGAAATTAAGTGCCCTGGAAGTAATTGTCTCCGCAATTTTTTCATCCTTCCATAAAGCCGAAGTTCCACCTGTCATAAATCCTATTCTGGGAATACCATTTATTATACTTTGATCATGCCCGAAACTGGGGTGCATTCTTATTCCATTTTCCGAATTGGTTTCCACCTCGGAATGCTCGTATGTATTTACAACATCAGGGGTTACATCGGGATTATATATTAATGAGTCGGGACCAATCTGTTCCTTATAACTGACCAGAATAGGATCATTGGGATCCAGATTAAGTACCTTGTTGTTTTCAACATATACGCAAGGTACCCTGTCGCCGGTTACAGGGACAAGAAATGAATAGTCAAAACCAATTTCATTCGGTCCGGGCGTTATTGTTCCATTCCAATCAGGCCCTCCTACCGGACCTAAACCCAAATGCCATTTACCGACTACTGCAGTAGAATAACCCGCATCTTTCATAATAGATGGTAGTGTTTTAGTTGAAGGATCGATAAGTAATCCTGCATCCCCGGGGGCAATACTTACACCTTTGATTTCACCTACACTCCATTGAGGAGGCACCCTCCAATGATATTCTCCTGTAAGAAGAGAGTACCTCGAAGGGGTACAAGTTGATGCCGTTGCATATGCATTTGTGAACTGCACTCCTTCTGCTGCTAAACGATCAATATTAGGTGTTTTAACCAAGGTACCTCCGTAACATCCTATATCACCATATCCCACGTCATCAGTATATATGATAATCACATTCGGTTCTTCCTTTATTTCAGAACAACCGGTTATTGATACTCCTGCAAAAAGGAGTGCGGGTATAACAATTTTATTAATCATGATTCATTTTTTGACAATTAAACTTTAATCACCAAGCTGTGGCATTTTATATGCTTCAATCTCTGCTGGTTCATGTTCTGAATTAAAAATTGCTTTTATTTCATTGACAATCTCGGGATGTTGATTATATAAATCATTCTTCTCTAAAACATCATTTTCTAAATCATATAATGCAAATTTCAGATTGCCTTCACGAATATTCTGTCTCAAACCTTTCCACTTACCTAATCTAACTGCCTGTTGACCTCCTGCAGCAGGAAATTCCCAGTACAAAAATTTATGTTCTTGTTGAATTCCGTTTCCTAATAACTCAGGCAAAAAACTAATACCATCTGTTTGATCAGGTATTTCGGCTCCAACCAGATCACAAATAGTAGGTAAAATATCGTAATGAGCTGATAACAGATCTGTTTTCCGACCTTCCTTTATTTTTCCTTTCCATGCAGCTACCATAGGAATTCGTATTCCTCCTTCATAAAGATTACCCTTAGTTCTACCCTTTTGCGTTACAAGAGGACTTGCACTTTTAAACCATTCTGCATCACTACCTCCGTTATATGTAGGACCATTATCACTACTGAAAATAATGAGCGTGTTTTCCAATAAGTTTAAATCCTCGAGTTTCTGAACTATTTCACCTACTTGTTCATCCAGGTATGATATCATGGCAGCATAACATGCTCTTGGATACCGATGCGGAAAATATCCATCGTCACCCAGATAAGGTTCTTCATCTCCAAATTTCTGTACATAATAATCAATCCAATGCTTAGGCGCTTGTAATGGCATATGAGGAAGTGGGGATGCATAATATAAGAAGAACGGATCTTCTTTATTTTCTGAAATAAACTGCAATGCTTCCTTTTGCATAAGCTCAGGAGCATAATCATTAAGCCAATAATCACTATATACATCCTGAGAATAAATATCAACTCCGTCAGGCAACTTTTTACCAGGAATAACTAACTTATTGTCAAGTAAAACCTTATCCTCATTTTCCCATAAATGTACAGGAAAATAAGTATGTGCCTGCCGCTGACAATTATAACCATAAAAATAATCAAAACCTTGTGCATTTGGAATTCCATTGGTATTTGGAGCCCCGAGACCCCACTTACCAATAATCGCTGTTCTATATCCTACTTTCTGAAGTATAGTTCCAATAGTGGCTGTCCCTTCTTTTAAGGGGCGTTGTCCTTCAAGATATGGATCATTAATCGCAGCTTCAAAGTCCATTACATTCCCACGTTCTGCCCAGGGATCATTACTCCTGATATATGCATGCCCTGCATGTTTACCTGTAAGCAATATACCTCTTGCCGGAGCACATACTGGTGCACCAGAATAATGATCTGTAAACACTACTCCCTTTGAAGCTAATTTATCAATGTTGGGTGTTTCTATTTTCTCTTGTCCATAACAGCCCAATTCACCATAGCCTAAATCATCAGCCAATATGTAAATAATATTTGGATTGTCTGTTTCTTTCTTATCACCATCGTTACAAGAAGAAAATAATAAAAAAGCTATTGATGTTACGAATGAATGCCAATTAATTATATTAAACATATTTTGTCTATTCCTGAAAATTTTGATGATATTCTATTCCCATCCCGGATTTTGTTCAAGGTTAGGGTTCAGCACAATCTGATCTGATGGTAATGGATATAAATAGTAATGTTCCTGGAATGCCGGAGGATTTCCAAAATA
>DASRQG010000550.1:0-2372 GCA_035645995.1 Mariniphaga sp.
CATGGTAGGTTTAGTTGAAACAGTAGCAACAATATCGGCAGCTACCAGAACTTCAAGCCCTAATAAAATAGCTTTTCCCAAATCCCTTCTTAATTTAATGAATGGTCTTAACTGATTCCTGATTATGAAGAACCAGATATACTGAAATATGAAAAAAAAGCTTCCAATAAAAATTATTACAATACCTAAGGCTTCTATTAATCGTGCAATAAATTCAACGTAATGTCTGAAATTATCCATTTCTTATCAGTGCTTTTTTTGTGTTTGAGTGCTATTTAACGAATTCTGTTAAAATATCCTGCCAAAGAGTTTTATGTGTAATAACATACTGATTAATAGGTTAATCCTGACTAGCCCGGAGCGATTGATTTGGGGAATTTAAACCTCCCGATGTTGGTTATTTTCCCCATGTTTTTTCTGTTTCTTTCGGTCAATAACAATGTAAATAAAGAGTAAAATTACACTAACAGCCGAAATCCAAATTAGTCCATTTCTTAGGCGGTCGTTATTTTCACCAAACCATGCAATTAAAATTACTAATGGAGTAATCCCTGCTAAAGTCGCTCCGATAAATTTCCAGTAATTCATCCTTAAAATACCCGAAACCAAGCTTATGGCATCATTTGATAAAATAGGTGTAAGACGTGTAATTACAACTGCCCATAAACCATATCGGTTTACATAGTATATAAGTTTTTTCTCTTTTTTTTGACCAATCATCTTATGTATAAATGCCTGGCCCAGGTATTTTCCTATAAAAAAACCAAGTGTGGAAGCAATTGCAACTGCAATAATCGATAAAATGGATCCCCATAGAGGGCCATAAGCCAAAATAGATATAATTATAAGTAGGGGTGAAGGTATTACTAACAAGAACATCTGAAGTGACATAGCCAGGATAATAAACAGTGGCCCCCAAAAATCAAGCTTGTCGACCCATCGTGATATCCTGCCTTCATTTTCACTTGTAAGTGTATCATAAGCTTCCTTAAGAAAATTGTTTACTTCAGGGATTAAAAAATAGGAAGCAAAACCTGAAACTATAATGATTATACTAATTATTAAAGGTAATTTACTTTGACCGTCTGAAGTATCTCTATTATCATTTTTCATAAATGAATCATGGGGGTTAATGATTAAAATTCAGCATCTATAAGAGGCTGCTTTTGATTAAAATGAAAATAAAGTCAAAAGGTTCATGATTAAATTAGTAATTATTAATCAGGAAAGCTGGATTATTATCTGGTAATGAAAGGATGAATTGAATTCAAACAGGAAGTTATTTACAAGGTTCTTTCCTGTAACAGAGATTAAAAGGATGATGCCAGGCTGATCAATTATAATCGATTTGGTTGAGCTCCTGAGACTGAACAATAATTGAATACAAGATGTTCCTGAATTAATTGTTCAAATCCTCAAATTTTAATGGAAAAAATATTCTTCGACTCATGGGAAAGTATTTTACGTACGATCATTGTCACAATTTTAGCATATATTGCAGTCATTTTTATTCTTAGAGTAACCGGTAAACGTACACTTTCGAAAATGAACGCATTTGACTTCCTGGTTACTATTGCCTTAGGTTCATCTCTGGCTACGGTTGCTTTGAATAAAAATGTTGCACTTGCTGATGGGGTATTATTATTTCTTTTGTTGGTGGTTCTTCAATATTTTATTACCTGGCTTTCAGTAAGGATGAAAATTGTGAAGAACCTTATAACTGCAAGTCCTACATTAATTTTATATAAGGGGCAGGTTTTAGATAAGGCCATGAAAGCTGAACGGATAACCATTGAAGAGCTTTATCTTGCTGCACGTGAAAAAGGAATATCAAATTTAAAGGATATTGATGCAGTTGTTCTTGAAACGACCGGTGTTTTAACGGTTATCCAAAATTTACCTGAACAGGAGGCCGAAACTTTAAGTACAGTTTCGAAACCTTTTGAGTAAGATTATAGGGATTAAAAAATGTATGAGGAGAAAAATCCCCTCATACTTTATAAATCTTAATTAAGTATATTTAATGCTTTTCAATATAAGCGGCAACCCAATCACCCACTTCAGAGGTTGTGAATGGCTTTTCTTTAGATATATCTTCTGTGACAACACCTTCTGAGAGCGATGCATTAACTGCATCCCTGATTGCTTTCCCTTCTTCCGGAAGATTAAAAGCGTATTCAAACATCATTGCTGCAGAAAGAATTGTTGCAACCGGATTGGCAATGTTTTTACCGGTGGCTTGTGGATATGAACCATGTATAGGTTCAAAAACAGATGTGTGAATACCGATAGATGCCGAAGGTAATAAACCCAATGAGCCTGTTATTACACTTGCTTCATCGGTTAAAATATCACCAAACATATTTTCAGTA
>DASRQG010000551.1:0-10002 GCA_035645995.1 Mariniphaga sp.
GTTGTTGATGAACCCTCCATTGTAGCCATTAACCTTAAAACGGAGAAACTGGTAGCAATAGGAGAAAAAGCCCGGCAGATGCAGGGAAAGACACATGCCAACCTAAAAACCATCCGTCCCCTGCGCGATGGAGTTATAGCCGATTTTAATGCTGCAGAGCAAATGATCCGTGGAATGATAAAGATGATCAATTCGAGGCCACGAATGTTTTCACCTGCCTTAAAAATGGTAATATGTATTCCCTCAGGCAGTACAGAAGTTGAAGTTCGTGCCGTTAGAGATTCAGCGGAACATGCAGGTGGAAGAGAAGTATATATGATCTATGAACCATTAGCAGCTGCGATTGGTATCGGCCTCGATGTAGAAGCTCCTGAAGGGAACATGATTGTTGACATTGGTGGAGGCACAACCGAAATAGCTGTTATATCGTTAGGTGGAATTGTTACCAACAAGTCGATACGTATTGCCGGAGATGATTTAACTGCAGACATTATGGAATACATGCGCCACCAGCACAACATAAAAATTGGAGAACGCACTGCAGAAGAAATTAAGATTCACGTGGGTTCTGCGTTATCACAATTACAAGATCCGCCTGCTGATTATGTTGTACAAGGGCCAAATCAGATGACAGCTCTCCCAATTGAGGTTCCTGTATCCTATCAGGAAATTGCTCATTGTCTTGAAAAGTCAATTTCGAAAATTGAAACTGCAGTTTTAGGAGCACTGGAACAAACACCACCAGAATTGTATGCTGATATTGTATCAAAGGGAATCTGGCTTTCGGGTGGAGGAGCATTACTTAAAGGATTGGATAAACGTCTTACCGATAAAATTGGTATTCTGTTTCGTGTCGCCGAGGATCCATTAAGAGCAGTAGTTAGAGGAACAGGTGTTGCACTTAAAAATGTTGATAAGTTTTCATTCCTAATTCGTTGAAAGGCAGCTTGAGATTATAAAATGAAGAGTCTCTTCAGGTATTTACTGAGAAACTATGCTTTTGTACTTTTTGTACTGCTGGAAACCCTTGCCCTGACAATGGTTTTTAATTACAACAGCTTTCAAAAAGCCAAATACCTGAACTCTGCCAACCAGGTATCAGGAATGGTGTATAACCTGTTTAATTCTGTTACCAGCTATTTCAGACTGGCATCCGATAATCGTGAACTGGCAGAAGAAAATGCACGATTAAGAACTTTACTTGGAAATTTCCTAAATCGACCAGTAGATTCATTATCACTTTATGAGCCTGTAATTCAATCAGATTCCTCTTTTCGAATTACTACTGCACGGGTAATCAACAATTCAGTCAACAGGGCTTTTAATTATATAACACTTGACAGAGGAAGAAAACATGGCATAAAACCCGATCAGGGCATCATTTCTTCGAGAGGCATAGTAGGTGTTATTGGGGAAGCATCGGAATCATATGCTATGGGTTTATCTGTATTGAATGGACGCTGGAGCATATCAGCAAAGTTAAAAAACAGTGGTTATTATGGCTCCCTTCATTGGGATGGTACAGATTACAGGTATGCTATATTATCGGAGATTCCACTCCATGTAGATATAGCATTAGGGGATACAGTAGAAACAAGCGGATATTCGGCAGTTTTCCCTGAAGGCATTTTAATTGGCACCATAAGCGATTTTACAGAACCTGATGGAGAAAATTATTATTCGATTGATGTGAAGCTGGCTGTCGATTTTAAATCATTATCACATGTTGAAGTGGTTGAAATTTTTGATAAGGAAGAACTAAAAGAACTTGAAATGAGCAGGGATTAGATAATGAGGGATTTATTGAAATATGGATTCATGTTTATAGTACTGTCATTGGTTCAGGTGCTTATTTTTAATCAGGTACACTTAGGTGGATCCATAAATCCGTTTATTTATATATTGTTTGTTTTGCTGCTGCCAATTAACACTCCCAGGTATATCCTATTGCTCACAGGATTTATATTAGGATTAGTCATTGACATTTTCTCGAACAGCTTGGGCATGCATGCTGCTGCGACAGTCTTTATTGCCTATTTGAGGCCATTTGTAATACGAATAATATCGAACAGGGAAGAAGACAGAAATAACTATCCGGGACTGAAGCAAAATTCTTTCAGTTGGTTTTTAGCCTATGCCTTAATTATGGTATTTTTACATCATTTAGTTTTCTTCTTCCTCGAATTTTTTACGTTTACCCATTTTATGTCAACTCTGTTAAAGGTAATATTAAGCTCTTTGTTCTCAGTTTTTATTATAATTGTAAGTCAGTATTTAATTTTTAGGGAGTAAGAAGAGTGAATAAATATTCAAAACGAAGTTATACTATTATTTCAATATTCGTTCTGGTTGCATTCATCTTTATTATAGGGTTGTTCAGGTTGCAAATGCTTGACCCCGCCTATAAGGTATATGCAACTAACAACGTACTGCGCGAGATAACCCAATATCCGGCCAGGGGGCTTATTTTTGACAGGAACGGAAAACTGCTGGTTCACAATAAACCTTCATACGATCTATTAATCACCCCCCGGGAAGTTGGTGTATTTGACACATTATATATTTGCAAACTTCTAGAAATCACAAAAGCAGACCTGGAAACAAGAATACAGGCTGCACGAAAATATTCATGGTACAGGCCCTCAATATTAGTGAAGCAAATATCACCGGAAACATATGCCATTCTTCAGGAAAAAATATACCGGTTTAAAGGATTTCACACCCAATCACGTACTTTGCGTGAATATAATTTTCCGGTAGCCGCACATGTATTGGGATATGTTGGAGAAGTAAATGCAGCAGATCTGGAACGCGACACTTACTACAGCATGGGTGATTACATTGGTGTAACGGGCATTGAAAAGACATACGAAAAATGGCTGCGAGGAGAAAAAGGAACTAAAAAATTTCTGGTGGATGTTCATAACCGTATACAGGGCAGTTTTTTAGATGGCGGGGAAGATTCACCTGCTAAGGTAGGCTATAACCTTACCTCCTCAATAGATGTCGATCTGCAATTGTATGCGGAGGAACTGTTGCAGAATAAAAAAGGCAGCATTGTTGCCATTGAGCCATCGACTGGTGAAATACTGGCTATTGCAAGTGCACCGGGTTACCATCCCAATTTATTGGTGGGTCGGCAGCGGGGAACAAATTATTCGAAATTGCTTACCGACACACTTAAGCCGTTGTTCAACAGGGCGCTTTTGTCGGAATATCCACCGGGATCTACTTTTAAGGTGATAAATGCACTGATAGCACTTGAAGAGGGTTCTATCACCGAACATACCCGTTTTTCATGTGCAGGCAGAGGATCAACACCAATAAGGTGTACCCATTCTCATATTTCACCACTAACAGTTGCTGATGCCATCAAAGAGTCATGTAATCCATTTTTGTGGAATACTTATCGTTCGATTCTTGCTCATTATCCGACTACAGCAGAGGGGTATAGAGTTTGGCGCGACTATGTACAGCGTTTTGGATTAGGAAACAAACTTGGGCTGGACCTTCCTGTTGAATCGAGAGGAAGTTTACCGGATGATAATTATTTCGACCTAATTTACGGAAAAGGAAGATGGAGGCCTCTCACTGTGCGCTCCATGGCAATCGGACAGGGAGAATTGGGTGTCACTCCCGTTCAGCTTGCAAATTATACGGCAGCTATAGCTAACAGAGGGTACTATTTTACGCCCCATGTTGTAAAAGATATAGAAAATGCCCAGATAGATAATATTTATAAAATTAAACACAGCACGGGAATTTCTGAAAAGCATTTTGAACCCATCATTGATGGCATGCACAGGTCGATCGAATATTCATCCTCAGGGGCACTCATTAAAGTTCCTGAAGTTGTTATGTGTGGTAAAACAGGTACCGTACAGAACAATCACGGGTCAGATCATTCGGTATTTATGGCTTTTGCACCTAAAGATGATCCAAAAATTGCAATTTCAGTTTACATAGAGAATGGTGTTTGGGGAGCCCGGTACGCTGCTCCTATAGCCAGTCTTATGGTTGAGAAGTACCTGAATGATTCCATTTCTCCGGGAAGGAAATGGGTGGAAAAACGCATGATAGATGCAAATTTGTTGAACCCAAATCAACCTAAATAAGAATGGCAAAAAGAAACAGCTTGTGGGCAAATATCGATTGGTTGACAACAATACTTTATCTGGCATTGGTAATAATAGGCTGGATCAATATTTATTCTGCTGTTTATGATCCCGAACATCACAGCATATTTGATGTGACCCAACGTTACGGAAAGCAGATGATTTGGATTGGAGCAGCTTTATTAATTGCGTTTATCATATTAATCATAGAAACTGATTTTTATGTCTTCTTTGCCTGGTATATTTACGCATCCGTTATAATTCTACTAATCCTGGTTCTATTGATTGGAACTGAAATTAATGCATCCAAATCATGGATTGTAATTGGCGGATTTAGCCTACAACCTGCAGAATTTGGAAAGTTCGCTACAGCATTGGCTTTATCGAAATACATGAGTTCCTATGGTTTCAGATTCAACTCAATCAAGTCCCTGTCAATTATCGCAGGAATAATTATGTTACCTGCATTACTGATATTTATGCAGAATGATACCGGGTCGGCAATGGTTTATGGTGTTTTCATATTAGTACTATATCGTGAAGGCATGTCGGGAGTAGTATTATTTTTCGCCACCCTGAGTGCTTTATTGTTTATTTTTTCACTAGTTCTGCCACCACTGACCCTGCTTATCATATTGGGAGCTCTTGCTCTGGTTGTTTTTATAATTGCAAATCAGGGGTACAAACAATTTTTCAGCATACTGTTGATTCTCTCTTCAACTTTTCTATTACTTGCTGCGATCAATTATTTTACCGGTTCTCAATATACACCTGAAAACTTATTAGGAGGGACTTTGGCCATAGGTGGTATTGCAGGCTTCCTTTACAGTTATAAGAAAAACATAAAGAGCTACATGGTCATATGTGTAGTAATCGTGGGTGCTGTAGTATTATCTCTATCAGTTAATTATGCTTTTGAAAACATATTGGCACCCTATCAGCAGGCACGAATAAATGAACTTTTAGGAATTGAATCTGATCCTCTGGGTATTGGATACAATGTAAATCAAAGTAAAATTGCAATAGGTTCAGGAGGATTCTGGGGAAAGGGTTTTTTAAATGGAACACAAACGAAATTCAATTTTGTACCGGAACAAAGCACCGATTTTATCTTTTGCACAGTTGGTGAAGAATGGGGTTTTATTGGGAGTTCTATCATTGTACTATTATTTTTGCTTCTGTTTGTCCGCCTGATCTTACTGGCAGAAAGACAACGTTCGGGGTTCTCGCGAATTTATGGATATTCAGTGGCGGCGATCTTGTTTTTTCATTTTCTGGTTAATATTGGTATGACTATCGGATTGATGCCGGTAATTGGTATACCTCTTCCCTTCTTTAGTTATGGAGGTTCATCATTGTGGTCATTTACCATACTGCTTTTCATATTTTTAAGACTGGATGCAAGTAGGTATGACTATCTTTCAAGTTAAGTTATAAAACTAACATGATAATTATCATGTATTTTCCTCTTTTTTTTATTGGCAATTTTTGTTATATTCGCACATCTTTGAAAAAAAATAGACTTGCTTTATAATTAGGGTCTATTGACAAACCCCTGATGTTTATATACAATTTTGGAGATTTTTTTCTCCCGCCAAAACTAAATAAAGAATGGAATATAAATCTTATTCATTGCACAATTTTCGGGACATTCCACAGATGGAATATTTGACGGAAGAACAAAAATTCAATATTGAAGTTGTTGGAACCGTGCTTCCATTTAAAACCAGTAATTATGTTTTAGATGAGTTGATTAATTGGAATAAATTTGAGCAAGACCCAGCTTTTATACTTAATTTTCCTCAAAAAGAGATGCTTGATCATAAAAGTTTTAATTTGATAGCGTCTTTATTAAAAAGTAATGCTCCGAAAAAGCAAGTTCAGGATGCGGTACGAAAGATAAGGTTAAATATGAATCCCAATCCTGCAGGACAAGAAAGTAATGTTCCGGTATTTGAAGGGCAGAAACTAAATGGGATACAACATAAGTACAGAGAAACATTGTTATTTTTTCCCACACAAGGACAAACATGCCATGCCTATTGTACTTTTTGTTTTCGCTGGCCCCAGTTTGCCTTAAATGATTTCAAATTTGCAATGAAGGAAGCCGACATTCTGGTAAAATATTTAAAAGCTAATCCTCAGGTTACGGATGTTTTATTTACAGGAGGTGATCCTGCAGTTATGAAAACACGCTTTTTTGAAACCTATTTTAATGCATTGTTAGAGGCTGATCTTCCACAATTGAGAAACATTCGAATTGGAACAAAATCATTATCCTACTGGCCTTATAGATATATCAGTGATCCGGATGCAGGAGAATTATTGAAGCTATTCAAAAAAATGAAAAAGAAAGGCATCAATATTGCGCTTATGGCGCATTTTAATCATCCTGGTGAACTGAAGACAGCTGCTGTAAAAGAAGCAGTAAACAGACTAATTTCTTCAGGTGTACAAATCAGATCACAATCACCATTACTGAGACACATAAATGCCAACGCTGATATTTGGGCCGAAAATTGGCGAGAACAGGTAAAAATGGGGATTATACCGTACTATATGTTTATAGCACGTGATACCGGCCCGCGTGACTATTTTGCGGTCACCTTAAATCAGGCATGGCATATCTTCCGGAATGCATATAATCAGGTGAGCGGTATTTGTCGCACGGTTAAAGGGCCGAGCATGTCTTGCAACCCGGGTAAGGTTCAGGTCGTTGGTGTATCAGAAGTTAAAGGAAAAAAAGTCTTTGTCATGAATTTTCTACAAGGACGTGATCCCAATTGGGTTGGCAAGCCATTCTTTGCAAAATATAATGCTGATGCGGTATGGTTAGATGAACTGGAGCCTGCATTTGGAGAAGAGACTTTCTTCTTCGAAGAAAATTATTACGAAATGCATGCATAGTTATTTTGGGTTGTTTGGAGCGCATGCTGTATCCTTAATAGTAAGGCCGGTTTCCTGCTCGACAAATGCAATGAGCTCTTCCATAAATGGATGAAAGCGGCTTTCGATAAAAGATGATTCAAGTTTCATGATTTCAATGGCCAAATCGGTTTTATCAGGTAATGATGTATATCTACTCATAATTTTCATTGATTCCTGAATCCCTTCAAGCTGTGCGTAGGATTCCAGCCGGCGGTTTTTTATTAAGATCGGTAAAAAACCTTTAACTCTTGGTGGCAAATAAAAATAATGTTCTAGAAGCACACGATGTACCTTATGAGTAAAATGTTTTAAAGAAGTAGCACTGAAACAATGCCAGTTTTTTGCCAGATAATGATCAAATACGAGATCAGTTACTACTCCGGAATACAATCGATACTCATGCCTGAATAATAGTCTTACTTCACGCGCTAAAGGATGTGTATCGGTGAATGTATCTATGCGGCGGTGAAGGATAATTCCTTCTCTTATTCTACCCGGGTATTTTAGAAAATTTTTACCTTTTATATGATCACCAATAAAATTCCCGGTTATTAATTGCTTGTTATTACCTGACAAATATATATGAGCCAAAAAATTCATGAACCTGGTTTTAGCTACAAACATATCATTATTAAAAATGTTTTATTCCCATTTTCCTGTTATCTAATAATTAAAACAATTTGCGCAAATGAGACTAAAAATAATTGGCATTAAGCTATAGGGTGATCGCATAAAAATCAATAAACATTAACAAATAAGATTGAATTGTTGATTTGAATTCTATTTTAATTATCATTATTTTTGTCGCCGGGGATTAATAATCATGGGAAAGAAAATTGTCGCTTTTGGAGAGGTTGTATGGGATATTCTGCCCAATGGCAAGATATTAGGAGGTACGCCCTCAAATATGGTGTTTCGTTGTAATTTATTCGGAGAGGAAGGCCATCTTTTATCGCGTGTCGGAGATGATGAATTAGGAGAAGAAGCAATACAACGATTACAGGAATTAAATATTTCAACCTTGAATGTGCAGGTTGATTCAGAATTTCCAACCGGCACAGTCAATATTACATTTGATGAAAAGCATGAACCCATTTTTAATGTAACCCCTGATGTTGCTTTCGATCACATTGAATTTTCACCTGAAGCATTAAAGCTTGCGCGGAATGCTGATTGTTTGTTCTTTGGGTTATTGCCTCAAAGATTTGGAATATCAAAGAACACCATCAGGGAACTTATTAAAGAATCACCAGAGTCAGTAAAATTTTTGGATTTAAAATTGTTTCAGCATTTCTTTAATGGTGCAGTAGTAGAACAGCTATTGCTGGCAGCACAGATTGTGCGCATAAAAGAAAGAGAAATTGAATTTCTGGCTAAAAATCTCGGGTTGGAAAATGAAAGCATGCCTACTTTCTGCAAACAACTGATCAAAAAATATAATGTAGAGGTTGTTTTAATCACTCGTGGCCCTTGTGGAGTTTATGCTTATCACAAGTCGGACGGTGAATTTTATGATTCAGGTTATCAGATTGAAATGGTAGACAACATTGGCTCCGGAATGGCATTTTCAGCAGGTTTTATTCATTATTATCTACAAGGAAAAACGCTGCAGGAAGCATTGAGCTTTGGCAATGCCGCAGGTGCTTTAAATGCCACAAAAGAGGGTGCAACTACTTCCTTTTCAAAAAATGATGTTCTGAAATTCATGAAGAAAAACAAGAAAAAAGCTCTTAAACCGGCATAGGCTGGTATATGTATCTTCCATTCTTATAAATAATACATTTTTGAGGATTATCCATTGAATCCAAGGTGTAATAAAGCATCTCCCTTGTAAACAACAGGAGCATGATTTAGTCCGATAATGTATCCATTTCCGGGCACTTTTACTTTAAATTCATATTTTCCGTAAGGATCTGATATTGTACCTATTATCTGTCCTTTCTCGACCTTTGAACCATCCTTAATAAAAAAACGAAACAAACCACCCTGCCGTGCCCTGATCCATGTGGATTCTTTAATAACGACAGGAGGAGGAAAATCTTTACCCTCGAGTTCGGCAGAAAAATCACGTATCCCCAGATATTGCATTAATCTCATGGTTCCGGTTACCCCACGAAGGGTAATACGATGATTAAAATCGTTAGACTTACCCCCTTCAAATAATAAAACTTTTTTACCAGCTTTAGTTGCAGCTTCACGAAAAGATTTTTCTCGCTCCCCAATAGGGACTATATATCGTGGATTAAACACTTTGGCAAGAGTAAGAAGATCTTCATGGCCTTTTGATATACGAATCTGAGATGAATTAAATCTTCTTCCTCCTCCGGTATGAAAGTCGACACAGTAATCGACGTAAGGGATAATTTCATTCATCAGATGGTGTGCAAAGATACTTGCCAACGAACCTTTAGATGAGCCTGGAAAAGCACGATTAAGATCTTTCCCATCAGGGAATTCGCGAGTCTGATTTATAAAACCAAATATATTAACCGTAGGTATAGTGATAACCATCCCATATTGAGGTTTGGTATATTTTCCGGCAAGTAATTCCCTGATTATTTCCACACCATTTAATTCATTTCCATGAATACCTGACATTAGCAGTAAGGTAGGGCCGTGTTTTTTTGCTCTCTCAATAATAACAGGCACTTCAAGCTTGGTATAAGTATGAAGACGGGCCGTATCAAGATTAAGCACTGTTTTGGTGCCGGGCAAAATATTTTCCCCAAGAATATTTATTATTTTAGAGCTGTTTCTCATATTCTATACATGTCGTTCCACATATCGTATGATACTTTTAGCGATGTTTATACCAGTAGCCTGTTCTATGCCTTCTAATCCGGGAGATGAGTTTACTTCTAAAATAAGAGGTCCATTTTTACTCTGCAACATATCCACCCCACAAATTCCAAGACCCATAACACGTGCTGCTTTTAACGCTGCATTTTCTTCCTCTTCG
>DASRQG010000552.1:0-7537 GCA_035645995.1 Mariniphaga sp.
GATGAAATTTGCTCATAAGGCCAGTCACTTTCCCTGCCAACAAATCCTATTAAATAATCGAGTGCCTTTTTCAATGAACCACCTTTAGAATTTTCAACATTAAATATATCCACTCCTGCTTTAAGGCCGATTGTTCCTATATCAAAAAAGTTAGAGAGATTACTGACAGAATAACTATATGCTCTTGTACGGATTAACTCATGTGGCTGGCTGCCATCAGCTTCAATCATGTGCTCAATACGACGTGCAGGTACCTCAGTGGCTTTTCTCTCCACATAATCATCCTTACCTAAAAAATAAGCTATAGCTCCCGCCTGTACATCAAAAGCAACAGAGTGGTTGTTAATATAATCCTCTTCTTCTTTTCCAAATTCACCTTCAGTTAGCCATATAAAATACATCTCAAACCAAGCCCTTAGCTTCTCCTTTTCAAAATCAGTTATGCTACCGGAACTTTCCAGTAATGAAATGGCATCAACCAAAACAGCAAAGGAACGTCCATCTATAATGCCTATAAATCGCCCTTCGGTACGGCCTGGTATCGACTGACCATAATTGAGATGAGGGTTCATCAACGTTTCAGGGTTCAAAAACCATACCCTGAGTAATTCACCGGCCTTATCTGAATATGCATCATTATCAGAAAAATACCACGCAAGACTTAAAGTTTTTACGGCATTGATCATACGGCTCAGTTGAGGGCTATCCAACTCATTCCTTTCAGGATTCACTTCACCATCACGACGGATATAAGGCAAACCATCAGGTTTCTCAGGATCAGGCCACCAATATGGCCCCATGCTCATATAATCATTTTTCGAGCCACTGGGGGGTACCATTTTTTTGAAAGTTACAGAATAGACTCCTTCGCCCAAAGCTTTTTCAGCGTCTGCAGTCAACTTACTGTAGGCTGATTCCCATTTCGAGCCATCTTTCTTCAAATCACTTTTAACCTTCTTCATCCAGGTGTAATCCCATCCTGCAAAACGAATATCCTGATTGTTCGTACAACTTGAAATTAAAATAAAAAGAAGTAATGCTGATGCGTAAATTTTATGATTCATAAGTTAAAACTTTATTTGTGGCGTACTGCTAAATTAATCTATTATTTATTAAGGCTGTCAATATATGCGACATCTTAACCTGCCTGATTTATTATATCTGTTTTAATTATTGCTAATATAATATGAAATCGATTGCACGAAATTAAAAAAATGTAAGCACGACGCTATACATTTTGAAAAATATTTAAATGTTCCCACATAAAAACAGATGAAACGAATACGGATTTTAAATCAGGCAATGAAAGTAACATTATTATTACATTTACATTTTAAAAAAAAATTGAATCTTAACAACAGGAAGGGGCTTCATGATTTAAGTAAAGCCTATTTGTCTGATTGGTGAATATTAAGTTGAAAACTACCTGCACAAGATTAATACAAAATAAAAATTGAAATAATTACTCATGAAAACAATCACCCGGTTTTCTTTAAGAAAAAGAATCCTAAGTTTCACGCATGCTATTCATGGAATTGCTATAATGTTAAAGTATGAACACAATTCACGCATTCATCTAATAACTCTTCTCCTGGTGACGGCACTGGGCCTGTACCTTCGAATTGCCCCAACTGAATGGGCAACGATAGCAATAGTTTCCGGGATGGTGCTTGTTTCAGAATTGATCAATTCAGCTATTGAAGATTTAGCTGATATTGTCAATCCTGAATGGGATGAAAAAATTGGCCGAATAAAGGACTATACCGCCGGCGCAGTTTTAGTGTCTGCTATTGTATCAATAATTGCCGGTTTAATAATCTTTATCCCAAAAATATTAATTCTGATCAAGCCATCAGTTGCATAATGGTCTTTAGGGTAAAATCGATAAAATTTTAATACCTTTTTCATCCCCGACACATACCCATACAAGTTATAAGCTCGAGCCCCGTCATCCTAAACTATAAGTTAATTTCAGGCCAACATAAATTAACACCAATTAAGCCTTTATAAACCAATTAACTAACAATAAGTTTCTATCAGATCGCACGTACGTTTATTTAGATTGAATAAAAAAAACTTTTCTAATTTATGTTGTGAATTAAAATAAAAATTTACATTTGCATTTCAAGAAAACAGAAAAGAGTCATATTAATTAGAATAAAAATTTAAAATGGTTAATAATTCTTCGCACATAGTAATGAATCCGATGACATGTATGATGTGTATGTGTGCTTCATTATTCCGATGTGCAGAAGGAAAGATATAAACAACCGACAAGTGGTTTTTACAAGGTCAAAAGGCCCTTCTGCAGCGAGCAGAAGGGCCTTTTTTGTTAAAGCCTGTTTTTGAAATTAATGAAACAACAAAATACTTAAAGTTTCCTGTATGGAAAAGGAAAAGAATTTTTTACCCATAGCAATAGACATTTCAGGAGAAAAAATCCTGATCGTTGGAGGCGACCAAAGTGCACTCAAAAAGCTTGAAATATTACAGCGGTTTGGTGCTGAAGTGGAGGTATTGGCAAAGAAGGTCTGTAATGCAATCAAACAAAGCGGAATTACCTATTACGAAAAAGCATACCAGTCTCATCACCTTTATGGATACCTGATGGTATACTCCTGCACCAATGATGATAGTCTGGACCAAAGGATAGTTTATGATGCACGTACAGCAGGAGTATTGGTTAACATTCATGACAAGCCTTCTCTATGCCAGTTCATTTCTCCGGCAATATATAGAACCGGTAATATTTCGGTGGCTGTGAGTTCAAATGGTGAAGATGTATATGAATCAATCAGGATAAGAAATTTAATCAAGGATCATATTCAAATTAAAAACGTCACAACATGAGTTTAAAAATAAACCCATTAACAGAAAACCAGCTAAAAACGCTGGATCAGGTAACAGCTGAACTTACAGCCGATCAGATTCTCTGGGTCAGCGGATATTTGGCAGGCAGGCTTTCGGCCATTCAACAAAATGGTAATGGAACAGCTGCCTTAACTGCGATTGCGAAAGAAGTAAAAGAGGAGTCAGAGTTAACGATATTGTACGGTACAGATACCGGAAGATCAGAAACTCTGGCAGGGATACTTTCTGAAAAAGCTAAGGAACGGAATATTAAAGTTCAGTCATTCAGCATGTATGACTATAATCCCCGAAAGTTGAAAGAAGAAAAAAATATAGCTGTTATTGTCAGCACACATGGTGAAGGGGAACCTCCGGCAATGGCAGAGGACTTTCATAAGTTCATCACCAATAAACGAGCTCCAAAACTAAAAAATGTAAAATTTTCGGTATTGGCACTGGGAGACAAGTCCTATAAATTTTTCTGCCAAACAGGTAAAGACGTTGATGAAGCCTTTACGACCATGGGGGCGATAAACATCACCCCACTTGTAACATGCGATGTTGATTTCGAGGATGATGCAGACAACTGGATGAATAATCTGCTTGAAAACCTAACTCCGGAAGCTGTTTCCGCTACCAATGGTCATGGAACGCTAAAACCTGCGACTACTCAATACTCGAAAAAGAATCCCTTTATGGCGACGTTACTTGAAAAAGTAAAGATAACAGGCCGTGAATCCGATAAAGAAGTTTATCACCTGGAGTTTTCTCTGGAAGATTCCGGATTAACTTACGAACCCGGAGATGCCGTTGGCATTTATACACAAAACCCCCAAAGTCTTGTAAAAGAAATCCTCAACAAATTAAACTTTTCTCCATCTGAAACTGTAAATTTAAAAACGGGTGAGGTTACCTTAGAAGAAGCACTCACCCGCCATCTCGAAATAACCATACTCACCCGTGAAGTTCTAATCAACTATTTTGCAAAAACAGCCTCAGGAGAACTTGAAAAATTATTGAGTGATGACAAGCTCCTCGACGATTACTTATATGGCCACGATGTACTTGATCTGCTTGAAGATTTTCCGTACCAATGGAAAGCACAACATCTTGTTGATATTCTCAGACAATTGCCTCCACGTTTATATTCCATATCCTCAAGCCAGGAACATGTTGGAGAAGAGGTACATTTAACTGTTTCAGCAGTTCGGTACGAACGGGATAACAGAGTCCGCACCGGAGCCTGCTCATCGTTTTTATCCTACAATCTGGAACCCGGAGATAAAGTACCGGTCTACATCGATAAAAATCCTTCTTTTAAACTTCCGGCCAATGGAAATCCGATTATCATGGTAGGAGCCGGTACAGGCATAGCCCCATATCGTGCTTTTATGCAACAAATCGAAAGCCAAAATTTAAAAAACAATACCTGGCTCTTTTTTGGCGACCGCAGGTTCTACTCCGATTTTCTCTACCAGCTTGAATGGCAGAAATTATTAAAATCGAAACGCTTACAAAGAATGGAGGTAGCTTTCTCCAGGGATCAGAAAGAGAAAGTTTACATCCAACATAAGCTACTTGCTCATAAAAAAGAAGTATTTGAGTGGCTGGAAAAAGGAGCCAATTTTTATCTGTGTGGGGATCAGAAAACTTTAGGGAAAGATGTGAATAAAACCCTGCTGGAAATTATTAAAACTGAAGGCGGAATCAGCACTGAAAAAGCTGAAGAATATGTAAAGCAACTGAAACGTGAAAAACGACTTCAGATCGATGTTTATTAATATTAAAAAAAATAATAATGAGCGAAAAATTAAATTGGAACGAACTATCGGAGGTTGAAAAAATAAAGTACGACAGTAATTACCTGCGTGGCACACTGGAAGCAAGCCTGGCCGATCCGCTAACCGGAGCAATTTCACCAAACGATCGTCAACTATCTAAATTTCATGGAACCTATCAGCAATGGGATCGCGACATTGACAAAGAAAGAAAGCTTCAAAAACTCGAACCTGCTTATTCATTTTTGATAAGATTGCGTATGCCCGGTGGAAAAATCACTCCTCAGCAATGGCTGAATATGGATGCTTTATCCGATAAATATGCCAACGGAACATTAAAGATGACTACCCGACAGACTTTTCAGTTACATGGGGTGTTAAAGAAAAATTTAAAAACCACCATCCGGAAAATTAACGACAGCCTGCTTGATACCATTGCCGCATGTGGTGATGTTAACAGGAATGTAATGTGTCATGCAAATCCTGCAGAGTCACCATTTCACCCTGAAATTATTCATCTGGCCAATGAAATTGGCAGATACATGTTACCCCGGACAACTGCTTACCATGAAATCTGGCTCGATAAAAAACTGGTTGCCGATAGTAAGGAGGAAATAGAACCCATTTACGGAAGGCGATATCTGCCCAGGAAATTTAAAATTGGCATTGTAGTTCCTCCTCAAAATGATTGTGATATCTTTTCTCAGGATCTTGGTTTTATTGCCATTGTGGAGGATAATAAAATTGTTGGGTACAATGTTGTAGCAGGGGGTGGTCTAGGATCTACTTTCGGTAACACTTCAACTTACCCAAGGTTGGCTGATATACTTGGATTCTGCACACCCGAACAGGTACTTACTGTTACAGAACAGATTGTTTCGATACAACGCGATTATGGAAACCGGAAAGACAGAAAAGTTGCACGATTAAAATATACAATCGACAGACTGGGACTTGAATGGTTTAAAAATGAACTTCAGAACCGCACAGGGTTTCCGCTTTCTGACGCCAGACCTTTTGAATTTACCCGAAATGGTGACAACTATGGTTGGAAAAAAGGAACTGACAATAAATGGCATCTAACCTATTTTGTAGAAGGAGGACGTGTTAAAAATACAGAAACATCAAGGGTAAAAGATGCTCTCCGAGAAATTGCCGGTATAAGCGATGGTCATTTTATTCTTACCGGCAACCAGAATGTTATTATTGCCGGGGTTTCAGAGCAGGTAAAAGAGCAGGTAAATAATATCCTGGAAAAGTTCAAAGTAGCTCCGTCAGAAATTTCAGGATTACGAAGGAACTCAATTTCATGTGTTGCACTACCTACCTGTCCGCTTGCTTTCGCTGAGGCAGAACGATATCTTCCTGCGCTTATCACAAAACTTGATAGCATACTTCAGGAATATGGCCTATTAAAAGATGAAATCGTAATAAGAATGACAGGTTGTCCTAATGGATGCGGAAGGCCCTCTCTGGCAGAAATTGGACTTATAGGAAAATCATCCGGATACTACAATCTTTATCTGGGCGGAAGTTTCTACGGAAACAGGCTAAACAGCCTTTACAAAGAAACCCTTTCTGAGGAGGAAATCCTGAATACTTTAAAACCCATTTTTAAAGATTACGCACAAAACAGAAAACCCGGGGAACGATTTGGTGATTTTGTTATACGCACCAATTATGTAGCTGAGATAAAAGAAGGAAAAGAATTTCAGCATTAATAAAAACATAGAACATTAACGTGTTTACATTCAAATTATGCGAAAAAAGATATCAATTTTAGGATGTGGATGGCTGGGCACTGCACTTGGATCCCACTTTTCTTCCAATGGATGGATCGTCAAAGGCTCATCCGCCTCACAAAATGGTTTAAACCAGCTGGAGAAAAGAGGAATAGACCCTTATTACATCAAAGTAAAACCAGATACTATAGAGGTGGATTACATGAATTTTTTCAATGCCGATGTTTTAGTAATTTCGCTACCTCCGCAACGTTCAGATAATGTGAGAGAGGTATTTCCCCGGCAAATAGAACAGATTACCGGACATATTCGGAAGATGGAAGTTCCAAGGGTATTGTTCATTTCTTCTACTTCAGTATATAAAAATTCAAATACTACGGTTCTGGAAAGAGATGCAGGAAATCCGGATAAACCTGTGGGATATGCCTTATTGGATGCAGAAAATATACTACTGGGATTGAACGGAATAAATACTTCAGTTGTAAGATTTGGCGGCTTAATCGGCAGTAACCGGAATCCTGCTAAATATTTGGCACATAAAAAAGATGTACCTGCAGATGCCCCTGTTAACTTGATTCATAGAAAAGATTGTGTGAAAATTTTGTCAGAAATCATTGGACAGGAGAAATGGGGGGAGGTATTCAATGCCTGTAGCCCTCAGCATCCTACCAAAAGAGAGTTCTACTCGAAGGCTGCTCAAATCAGCAACTTACCAATACCGGGATTTACAAACGATACCGGAAATTATAAAATTGTAAACAGTGAAAAATTAATTCAGCAATTGGGATATACTTTTTACTATCCCAATCCAATGAACTATTTAAAGGAACTTGAAGAATGGGATCCACGCATTTGATATCCATAGTAGGGGCAGGCCCCGGTGATCCGGAACTGTTAACAGTAAAGGCAATGAACAGGCTGAAGCAGGCACAGATAATTTTATATGATGCCCTGATCAATGAAGAAATACTAGACCTGGCACCTCCTGAAACTGTAAAACTTTATGCAGGAAAACTACATAATGATGGCCAGGACCCTCACCAACGACAGGAAGAAATCCATCAACAGCTTTTATACTGGGCACGTAAAAACAAACAGATCGTAAGACTAAAATCAGGCGATCCTATGGTATACAGCCGTGGTGCTGAAGAAATAAGCTTCTGTCGC
>DASRQG010000553.1:0-4112 GCA_035645995.1 Mariniphaga sp.
TAGATATTGAAAAACTTTCTGAGAGGCTGGATGCTCAACCTCGTATCAATAAAAAAGACACGCTTAAACCCCAATCTGATCTCGCAGATTTGGAGCATTCATGTATTCACCAGTTATTAACTGATTATAGTAAGACAGGCCCGGAAACGATAGAAGGATGGTTGTCAGGATTCTGGTGGTTAACAGCTATTCCGCAAATACATGTGAAATTTCGCGCGTCTAGCCAACAAATACTGATGTATCTAGTTCCCAAAGACTCGGATTGGAAATTTGCGGAAAAAGATTCTGCTGGTAAACAGGTAATTAAAGAAAATATTTACAATATAAAAAGAGAAGATCTTACAGAAAAGGAGTGTAAACGCTTATGGCTTTATCGTGATTATGCTACACTGCTTGAAAATACAGGGATGGATTCCCTGGAAAAAGCTGCTTTAATATATGGGGAAATCGGATTACCAGTTAACGGAAAATATTTTAATGATTTGAATTTTACTTACATAAGTCAGTTGGGAATGATGTAGCTGTTAAAAGGAGGATAGATGTTAGACCCTGCGATTACAGATTTTTTAAATGACAGAAAAGAGAAGTGGTTAAAAAACCAGATAAAAAGTAATACCAGTGATTATGAGAAGGTTGAGCTTAAACGCCAGGCAGACTTGATGTTTACCTTAGAAAAATGGCTTCCGAATGCTGCAAAGCGGGCAAAACAGCTATCTGCTGTAAGTCACCCAGGAAAATTCTGCCATCCAAGTGCAAAAATTAGTTCTGTTATTGCGAAGTGTAAACAATCTAATGATGGCTTCCTGAGAACTGGTAATGTTAAAGTCGGTTTGGATGTTTTTGGAAATGCTGCTACAATGGATGTCTTTAAATTTCTTAATTTAAAGTTAGAAAATAATGAAACTATTCTATCCAATTTGGAAAAAAACACTCCAGAAATTAAAAAGCAACTTAATGTTAATGCGGTTTCGTTTGAAGAAATAGCATCGGGTCTTCTTTCCATAAAAGAAAATGACAGCTCCACAGTAAAAACAAGTTCTCTGGTAAAACAGATTTATTTTGTTGTTGGTAACAACTATCATTTGCTCTCAATTCTTACTCCATCGGGGATAATGTACAAGCTGAAAGAACATATTGATAAATTGCGTTTTTCTGAAGAAGCAAAGAAAGCAAGAGAAAATAAAAAGAAAAACAGCTACCATGAAAAAGGTTTTTCAGAAATCTACGGTTTGAGTGTAATCGGATTTGGTGGCACAAAACCGCAGAATATAAGTGTTTTAAACAACCAAAATGGTGGTAAAGCTTACTTGTTAGCATCGATGCCACCAGAACTCAAACCACGTAATATTAAACCACCTCATACTAACTTTTTTTCAAACACTATCTGGCCAAATGCATTTAAAGGTGATTTTCAAAAATTACACTCATTATTGAGTGGTGATTATAACAATATGCAAATTCGCAAAAAGCGCGACGGAATCACCAAAAATATTATATACCAGATTATAGACAAACTATGGGTGGTTAGAAGTCTGGATGCCGGCTGGTCTGAGTCTGAGAGATATGCCAAGTTGCCCAAACACCAGAAAATCTGGCTTGATCAACTTTATTCTTCCATTCGGAATGAGAACACGGAATGGCTCAATCCTGTAAAAAATGATTTTGCTCGTTGGTTTATAAATACCTATACGCGTCTTCTGGGTAAAAATGCAATCAGTTTAGGTGATGAACAGTTACCTTATTTCAAAGAAATTATTGATGAGTGCGAGGAGGCATTGCGATGAAAAGATTGTTACTTATTCCTGAAATAGATATTCACAATGCTAATGCGTTATCAAGCCCTTATACCATCGGATTTCCTGCAATGACTGCGTGGCTTGGCGGAATGCATGCATTGGAACGACAGTTAAAAAATATAGGATATGATGAAATACGATTTAAAAGTATGGCAATTATTTGCCATCGTATCGATCTACAAACATATAAAGGCAGTAACGATTATGTTTATTCAATAATTGCAACAGGAAACCCACTTGACAAAAATGGCGACAGACCATCTTTTATTGAAGAAGCACGTTGTCATTTGACAGTGTCGATTGTGATTGAATGTGAAAACGTTGGAATTATTAATTATGATGAATTTGCACAAGAAGTTAATCTGCTCATAAAAGGAAAAATTAAACTTGCCGGCGGGGACATATTAAATTGTGCAGCACCTGAACTCATTGAAGTTAATAATGAAGCGAAATTCAGAAAATTACTTCGAAGATTAATGCCGGGTTACTGCCTGATAGAACGCCGGGATTTAATGAAAAAGTCAATGCAAGAAGGAAAAGATTGCATTGATGCGCTTCTTGATTACATAAAAGTAACACACCGTAGTGAAATACGTGAAGATGGAACCATTGAATGGACAAGCAACCGTAAAGAAAACGGTTGGATAGTTCCGATAGCCACAGGTTTTCATGGAATAACAGGTTTATGCGAAGCTGAAAACCAGCGGGATCCAGAAACACCACATCGTTTCGCAGAGGCAATAGTTACTCTTGGTGAGTTTATTATGCCCTACCGTATTACAGACCTTGATGAAATGCTCTGGCATTATCATTTCGATACAAACAACAATCTATATCTTTGTCAACAGAATCAACCATATTCAATGAAATAAGGAGGACCGTTATGGCTAAAAAAGGAAATGTCGCATCCGTACTTGCATTTGAGAAAAAACTTGTTCCCTCCGATGCATTAATGTTCGGTACAACCTGGGAAAAAAGAAATGATGAAACTTTATCTACACCACTTAAGCTCCAGGAAAAATCTGTAAGAGGGACCATTTCAAATAGACTTAAGGCTACAATAAAAAATGATCCGCTCAAGCTTAATGCTGAAGTAGAAAAGCCAAATTTGCAGCGTGTTGATAGCTGTGCATTGGGTGAAGAACAGGATACTCTCAAATTAAAATTTACACTGAAGATTTTGAGTGGTGTTCAGAATCCATCAGCCTGTAACAATAGAGAATTCAACATTACCTTAACACAAGCGGCAAATGAATACATAACCAACACTGGCTTTAAAGAATTAGCAAAACGCTATGCAATCAACATTGCTAATGGTCGTTATTTGTGGAGAAATCGTGTAGGTGCTGAAAATATCGAAGTTCATGTAAATGTTTTAAATGAGGACAGAAAAAAAGAATGGATGTTTGATGCACATGATTTTGATCTTCTAAATTTCGATTATAACAATGCAGATATTGATTCATTAAGCACTGAAATAGCTGAAACTCTTTCAGGAAAACATGCTTTTTTATTGCTTGAGATTACCGCATTTTCCAAAATTGGTAAAGCACAGGACGTGTACCCCAGTGAAGAACTGGTGTTAGATAAAGGGAAAAGTGATAAAAGTAAGGTGTTATACCAGGTAAATGGCATTGCTGGAATGCACTCACAAAAAATTGGTAATGCACTTCGCACAATCGATACTTGGTATCCTGGTTATGATGATCTCGATATAGGACCCATTGCTATCGAACCATATGGAGCAGTAACTAACCTTGGAACTGCATTTCGAAATCCTAAAGAAAAAGCTGATTTCTATACTTTATTTGATAGTTTTGCTTGTGGCGCAAAATTAGAAAAAACCCAAGATGTGCATTATGTAATGGCAGTACTTGTCCGTGGTGGTGTTTTTGGTGAAAGTGGTAAGGAATGATACTATGAAATATTATCGTGAAATTACAATGTTACCCAGTGCTGATATTGAACTCAATTTCCTATGGGCAAAAGTATTTCAGCAAATCCATTTAGGATTTGTAGAGATGAAGGATTCCAATGGAATAGTGCCGCTTGGTATTAGTTTACCGGAATATCGTTCTGAGTATGGGCCATTAGGCAGGAAACTTCGCATATTTTCTATTTCAAAGGAGAATATTGAAGAATTCGATGCGGATACACGCTTAAAAAGGCTGTCAGATTACGTACATCTAACCGGAGTTCGTGATGTGCCTGGAAGAATCAAATCCTTCTGCCGTTTTAAGCGCCAACAGCCAAAAACGAATATTGAACGTTTAGCCAGACGGAGAGCGAAGCGAAAGGGTATCAGTATCGAACAAG
>DASRQG010000554.1:0-6256 GCA_035645995.1 Mariniphaga sp.
AAAATGGTCTTTATCTAATTTCAATGCTCAGGAAAATTCAATTGTTATTGAATCCATCACGCTCAGTTGCCAATATTTTACCATGCTTTCAACTTAAGCAGCTTTAAATTCAAATTATGCCGATAGAAATTAAAGAGTTGCACATTAAGGCAATTGTAAGCGATAGAGGAAAATCTTCGGAATTGCAATCCTTGAATCAGGAGGATATTATGAAGATAAAAAAAGAAATAACTAAGGATGTCACTGAAAGAGTTATTCGCATACTTCAACAAAAAAATGAACGCTGATGGCACTTGGTCAATTTGAGAAATTATACATCATTCCTTATAGTAGTCCTGACTATTCACTGACAAGTATTGCTGCGCCTCCATTCTTTGCCCTTATTAATCCGGAAACATATTCCTATAAATACAAAATTGAATTCTGTGATACGCAAGCGCCTGGGACTTCAGGGGTAGCACTTAAATTCAACAAGATGCTCCCACAGGAATTCAATTTTGATTTTTTGTTTGACGGCACCGGAATTATAAAAGGAGTGTTGCCAGCAATAGTTCCTGTAACAGAACAGCTGGATTTGTTTCGTCATCAGGTTCTAGAATACAGCGGAGAAATTCACCGCCCCTATTATTTAAAAATTCATTGGGGCACTCTTCTTTTTAAAGGGGTATTAACTGCAATGGATATTGAGTTTAAACTATTCTCTCCGGATGGATCGCCACTTCGCGCCAGTGCCAAATGTTCTTTTAAAGGTTCTATCGAAGAAAACCTTCGTCTAGCTCTGGAGAACAGAATGAGCCCTGATATAACCCATAAGCGGATGATAAAACGTGGTGACACCGTCCCACTAATGACACAGAAAATATACAAAGACCAACAGTATTATTTTGATGTTGCCAGGGTCAATAAGCTTGATGGTTTTCGAAGAATCGATCCTGGTACCGAACTTTTTTTTCCTCCAGTAAAATAATAGATCATGATCATCACCTCAACTTCGCCCACTCTTTTACCAAGAGTGGGTACTGATCTTGTGACATTTGAACTAAAGATCAATGGAGAAAAAATTTCTGCTGCTTACCAGGTAATAAGTATCATAGTACAGGAAGAAATAAATAAAATTCCTTCTGCTGAAATTGTTATTCGGGATGGATCCGCAAGTGAAGAAACTTTTGAAGTGAGTGATAAAGGTGATTTCCTTCCTAAAAAAAGGATAGAAATATTTTTAGGCTATCACAATAAAAATGAATTGGTTTTTAAAGGCGAAATCATTAGCAATTCGCATAGTATCAACAGTCATTGTTGTGAAATCAATATCTCAAGTAAAGACGAAAGAATCTGCATGAGTCTTACAAATAATGGGAAACAATATGAAGAGAAGACTGATGACGAAATTGTTGATGAACTAATTGGAAAGTATAATATTCTCCCAACAGAACGCAAACAAAATGGAAATGAGCAAAGTGTACGCTATGAATCGCTAATTCAATCTAATGTTACAGACTGGGATTTTATGATTAGCCGCATCGATGTGAGTAGGGGAATCTGTGCAATTCATAATGGTAGCATGGAGATAATAAAACCAGACCTCTCAACTCCTCCTTCACTGTTCTTAACTCATGGTATAGATATACTTGATTTTAATGCCGATATGGATTCGCGTCATCAGGCTTCAGAGGTACGAACTGCTTCATGGGATTACAACGAACAGAAAGTGAATGATATAGAGGGAGAATATCCAACAGGTGTGGAATCAGAAAAGGATCCTCAAATTGGTGACAATAGCGAGCCCAAAGAAACAATCAAAGATTTTCTTGATAACATCGTTTCGGTCTTTAACAGGCCGTTAAAAATGAATTCATCGTATATGAAGATCGAGGAGTTGAAAGCGATTTCCGATTCAAAATTGCTTAAGGTGGCTCTTTCTCCTGTAAAAGGCTCTGTAAAATACCAAGGGTCAATATTGGCACTACCCGGGAATTTTATAAGTATCCAAGGCGTCGGCAGGCAACTCAGTGGAAAACATTTTGTATCGGCAATCAAACACGACTATTCCAATGGATGTTGGACAACTGAAGCTACGATTGGATGGGATGAAAAATTTTTTACAGAAAATATTTATCCCCATCACCCATCTTCATCTACAGGTCAGATATCAACTATACAGGGGCTTCATGTTGGGATTGTTACTGATCTCAAAGATCCATCAGGCCAATATCGGGTTAAAGTAAAGTTGCCGCTCATCAATCATGCAGAAGACGGAGTCTATGCAAGGATAGCTACACTTGATGCAGGAAATAATCGCGGCACTTTTTTCAGACCTGAAATTGATGACGAAGTGTTGGTAGGTTTTATGAATGACGATCCCCGGCATCCTGTTATACTGGGAATGCTTCACAGCAGTAAAAAGGCAGCTCCCCTGGAACCTGAAAATGACAATCCTAAAAAAGGGTATGTATCAAGATCAGGAATCAAACTGCTTTTTAACGACGAGAAAAAAAGCCTGCTGATTGAAACACCAGGTAGCAGGATAATAGAAATGGATGATGATGCCGGTATGATTAGTATAAAAGATGCGAATGGAAATAAAATAATTATGGATAGCAATGGCATCACCATAGAATCTGTAAAAGACTTGGCATTCAAAGCAGCAAAATCCATCTCGTTTTCAGCACCTACAATCTCATTAAAAGCAGACGCAACTTTGTCAGTTGAAGGCAGTGGAAGCACTTCTGTCAAAAGCAGCGGCGTTACAGAAATCAAAGGATCTCTAGTGAAAATAAACTGATAATAGTGACCTAAATCAATGGTATGTCATTAGCTGCAAGAATTACAGATATGCATATTTGCCCAATGGTAACGGGAAATACACCCCATATAGGTGGGCCGATTTTACCTGCAGGCTGTCCTACGGTTCTCATTACAGGATTACCTGCTGCAAGAGTAGGTGATTTGTGTTTATGTACCGGCCCCCCAGATTCAATTATCAAGGGTTCTGCTACCGTACTGATTGGTGGTGTGTCTGCTGCACGAATGGGCGATTCAACTGCACACGGAGGGATGATAGTCGCAGGTTGTCCAACAGTTTTAATAGGAGGCTAAAATTTTGAGTGCTTCAAATTCTTTTTTAGGAACAGGCTGGAGTTTTCCACCAACATTTAGCAAAACTAAAAAGCAAACAGCTATGCTCAGTGATGAAGCTGATATCCAAAGCAGCTTGGAAATCTTGCTTTCTACCCGCCCCGGCGAAAGGGTGATGCGGCCTGACTATGGTTGTAACTTGGAGGAGTTAGTTTTCGAACCTATGAGCACCACTTTCAAAACATATATCAAAGACCTTGTAGCCACTGCAATTCTATATCATGAGGCACGCATTGAAGTAAATAAAATTGAATTAGATGATACCGGTGACCTTGAAGGTAAGATTGTTTTATCCTTGGAGTATACTATTAGGGCTACCAATTCAAGGTACAATTTCGTCTATCCCTTCTATCGGATTGAAGGGACGGAAATAAAATAAGCGATAAAGGATCTACAGCAATTATATGTCCTGTAAAGATAAAAACAAATTACAAACAGAAGGAACAAGTCACCTAAATAGGGTACTGGATGCACTATCATCTGGATATGCTAAACCTGACGAACGGGATGCCGCAGATATTTTAATTTTTGCCAGGCGTTACGCTTCATACCTTAATTATTACAACAGTAACGATGTAATTGACGGTGATTGGGAGCCACTAATGATGATGGATATCAGTGTAACTCTTGCCACATTGGTGAAAACAGATATAAATGCTATAGTTGATTATAAAAAATTACTTTATAAAAAAATACATACAGCTGAATCAGAAGCCAAGGCCAAGCTTAGGTTTCGTTTTCTTTTTGACCTTATATTTTCACTGATTAAGTCTATAGATAATCAGTACAAATTGATACCATCTGATTTGGAATTTAAAATACTTTATAAAAGTACAATTGAACTGAAAATGAGAGATGCTGTATGGAAGATCCATTCGCTCTTTGATCATTTTAAAAATATTAATTGGATAGATTTAGCTTCTACAGATCTTGATAGTGATGCGCCAATTCCAACAAAAAAAGCTAGTGCCTTCATTAATAATGAATTAAGTGTTGAATGGGGAATGCCTAGCCCCGACCTGATAATTACCCCACCTTCACTTCCTGATGTTAAGGATAACATCACTCATGTCATCAATCATAACCTCTTTAATGTACAGTTAGAAATTATATGGAAAGGAGTTACAGAAATAGTAACACATGGTTCAAAGTTGTTTGAAAAAACACTGAGTGATTTCCCATCACATACACCTCATTTTGCGCTTTTTATATCATTTACAAAACTATTCCGACATGCGCAGGATCACCTTAATGATTATCCGCAACGGCACCTCGATTTCTATTATAAAGACGTTCTTCAATTAAATAATAAAGCGCCCGAATCGGATACTGCACATATACTTTTCGAATTACAAAAACCAGTGACAAAAAACTTAATTAAAAAAGAGGTTTTATTCAAAGGTGGAAAAGATAATATGGGGAAAGAGGTCACCTTTGCATTGACTGATGATATCATTGTTAACAAAGCTGCTGTAACCAGTATCCAATCTCAACAACTTATTCCAGCTTCGGGTCGGCTGATCGCATCACCCCTTTCGGTTTCTGAAGATGGGCGGGGTGCTGAAATTAAATCAATTGATAAAAGCTGGTTTACGTTCGGAGATATAAATAAAGTTAAGTTTGCAAAGACTGGATTCGCTATCGCTTCAAACCTCCTATTTCTAAAAGAAGGAAAAAGAACAATAAATATAACGGTCCGGTTTCAAAATAAGATGCCGAATCTAGTTGGAAGTGGGAAAACTTCCATTAAATGCTTTAGTGCAAGGCTTACGGGGGAGAAGACATGGCTTGAAATAGCACAAACAGATCTTTATTTGTCCTCTTCCTTGGCCAAGGGCGTGGATACTTTTACTTTCACTCTAACCTTAACTGCGGACTATCCCCCTATTATTCCTTACACCGAGAAGATTCATAAAGAAAACTTCCGTGAGGGATTGCCTGTGATACAATTTTTATTAGATCAGGATGCACAGGATGCCATTCCATATTCCTTGCTATGCGATAAAAAAGTAAAATCTGTTAGCATTTCCGTGGATGTGTTTGGTGTAAAGGATCTGGTACTTTCCAATGATATGGGTACCATTGATGCTTCAAAACCATTTAAACCTTTCGGTGATTTTCCTGCAGAACATGCTTCATTTTATATTGGTAGCAGAGAGATATTTCAGAAAAATCTTAATTGGATTAAATTAAATCCTGTTTGGGAAATAAAAAATGGACCGGGTGAAAGTAAACCGGACCTGCTCAATGCTAGCTACCTTAATAAATCAAACTGGGCTACAGCTTATACTATTAATAGTAATCTCATTTCATTTGGCACACCAACTTCATTTACAAAAACGGCGATGAACTTTGATGAAAACGCCACTTTAAGGTCGAATACACTTGAAGGATTTTTACGTCTCCAGCTTGATAGTGAAGATTATTCACTCAAAACTTATATGGATAAAATACAAAACCAGTTAAATAGTATTACTATAACAAAAAGCAGTAATGGGAATATCTTTTCTTTTAAATCATCAGTTGCACCACCCGTCCCCCCTGAAGTTTTTCTGAATGAATTTTCGATTGATTATTCAGCTACCGCAACCATTGCATTTGGGGCAGATGATGAACAAAACAATAATCTGTTTTTTCATTGGACGCCATTTGGCTATTCACAGGTTCATCCCGGTCTGGTTGATAAAGAAATCAATGTTGAACCGGTCGAGAAAATCACTTTACTCCAGCATGTTATCCATGAAGGTGAAATTTTTGTAGGATTTTCACAGGCCTCACCCTCTCTTGTGTTGAATGTATTATTTCAGGTAGCTGATGGAAGTTCTAATCCATTGAAAAATATGGAACCTCTGTATTGGTATTATCTATCCTCAAATAATACCTGGAAAGTCTTTGAGAAGCAATTTGTCATTGACCGGACAAAAAATTTTACACAATCAGGTATTGTTACTTTTACTCTTCCTGATGATATAAACAGTGACACAACTGCTTTTCAGAGTGGATTGCACTGGATAAAAGCAGCAGTTAAGCAAAATTGTGATGCCGTATGCAAAATGATCAGTTTACATGCAAATGCGGCTCAGGTGAAGTTGGTACAGGATGAGTTGAAGCAAATTGAATA
>DASRQG010000555.1:0-4892 GCA_035645995.1 Mariniphaga sp.
TGATTGGAAAAGTGTTCAGAAGCGTAATTAAAGATTTTACGTACAGGTGTGTCGGCTCTACCCATCATTTTTTCCATTCCATAAGCTGCACCAATAAAATGACTTTTATTGATCCCTTCAGAGCCTCCGGTTCCAACAAATACATTTTTATTATAGTTAGCCATGCCTACTACTTCATGAGGCACGACCTGACCGATAGAAAGGATAAGATCAAAACCTCCCTCTACCAGTAGTTTATTCACCTGAGCCGGCCATGAGTAGTCCACAGCACCTTCAGAAACCTCCTTCACAAACTCAGCAGGAACAGTGCCAAGTGTTACTACATCATTTCGCCAATCGTGATCGCGAAACAGGTTTCTTGGTGTTGCCCCGAACATATGTTTTATCTGGACGTCAGTCATAGGAGAATGAGTACCAAGAGCAGGAAGTATATCTGTAAGTTTTTCCTGGTAATATTGCCAGGTAAATTCTGTAAGCTCACCTGAACGTGATGGCAATCTGGTATAGTCGGGTGGTATGGCCAATACCTTTTTCTTTTCACCCATCTTTTCCAGTGCCTGAAACAATCCAAGTTTCAGATCGTCTGCAGTCAGGTTTGTATCTTTTGAGCCTGTTTCGAAATAAATCATGTTGAGTATTTATTAAATTGTTACGATCAAAAAAACTATAAGTTTAATGCAATAAGCAGGCAGCAGGTCAGGTATTAACTCTGGAATCAATTTCAGGTGATGCCAATTATTTTAATCCTGCGCATGGAATAAGTTTAGCCTCTTCCAAATATTTTAATAATGCATTAACCTGCTGCCTTTCATTAGTTATACGTTTTTGATCAATTAACGTTTAACGCGTGCATTTCCTTTCCAAATGCTCCATACCATTTCTTCATCGGCAGGTTGAGCATAGTCGGTAAGGAATGTTGCAGCCATAGCACCGGTAGCCCATCCGAACTGTGGCCATTTCTCCGGTTCCCATCCTTTGAGGACACCATACAATAATCCACCTACAAAACCATCCCCACCGCCAATTCGGTCAAGTACATGGATAGTACGAGGTTCGATTACATGCCAGTTTTCTCCCTCCAGCATAAGCGCACCCCAAAGGTGTTCATTTACAGAAACTACTTCGCGTAAGGTATTAGCAAAGACTGAAGCGTTTGGGAAAGCTTCTTTTACACGCATGATCAAGCCTTTAAAGCCATCAATTTTAGCTTTAATACCTTCACCACCGGCGGCTGGGCCTTCAATACCAAAACAGAGCTGGAAATCTTCTTCATTACCAATAAGGATATCCGTAACAGAAGCTATCTCAGTGAAGTTTTTACGCAATTCCTCTTCACGTCCTTTCCAGAAAGATGCTCTGTAATTAAGGTCGAAAGAGATACGGGTACCATATTTTTTTGCTGCTCTGGCAATTTCAAGACAGAAACGGCTTGTTTCGTCAGATAGAGCGGCAATTAATCCCGACAAATGAACGATTTGTACCCCTTCTTCACCAAAAATTCTATCAAGATCAAAATCTTTTACATTAAGTGTACGACCTACTTCACCTGCACGGTCATTTTGAACTCTTGGGCCTCGTGAGCCGTAACCACTGTCGGCAATATTAAATTGGTGTCTGTAGCCCCATGGATCACCCTGGTCAACTTCAGGGCCTTCATAGTCCATATGCCGTGAATTCAAATTGCTTTTTATGAACTGAGCAATTGGACTTCCTTTAACAAAAGTCGTAAGTACTTTTACAGGCAGACCCAGGTAGGATGAAATGCTTGCTACATTTGTTTCAGCACTGGTTGCCTGCATCATAAACATATTACTGCTGTGTACCGGTTGTCCGTTTACCGGGGTTATTCTAACTCCCATGCTGGTTGGAACCAACATAGCATATTTACAATTCTCTTTAAGTTTTATAGACATTTTAATAAATTTTTAAAAATGAATAAATTAAGCATTGCGTGTTGGATGAGGTTTAAGATCTGTCAATTCTTCAATCATAACAGGCCTTTGTTCTTCAATTGATTTTCTGGCAGCTATACCGATAAGGCACGACATTGCTCCGTCGCGTGTACCTGCTGAGTGCTTATAAGGATCAGCCATGTTAGGGTCTTTGAAGATTTTATCTTGTAATTTTGAATCTCCACCACCATGTCCTCCTCTTGTTGCTTCAACCTTTTTAATCGTATAATCCTTGTCGAAGTTTTTCATCAGGAAGATTTCATCGTAACGTACATTGTTATCAACACTTTGATTCATTTCAGCAGCATGCCGCTGTGCCTGATTAACTTTGTCCTGCATGCGCCATGGAATGTCTTCCCATGATTCTAATCTGCCCTCTTTTCCATTAAAGGCAATGCGCCACCCTTCGTATGGAGAATAGGTAGTGAGTGAATAATTGACAACCACATTATTGGCGTAAAGAATCTGAGCAGACATTTTATCGTAAATGTCTATCTCTTCGCGCCATAGACAGTTGTCACGGATGTAACCGTCATATTTTTCATTCTTCACATAAAGATCCATTGAGCGTTTATCCTTGGTAATATCCCAATAGAAGTCACATTTATCGGTATAAGCACAATTACGGCAGTTGGCTCCTCTGAAGGAATTGTTTATACCATAATGATCGAGAGAACCGTACGCTGTGACTTCTATCGGATCGGAGTCAATAAACCAGTTGAGCAGGTCGAAATGATGTGTTGCCTTGTGCACCCATAGCGATCCACCTTTCTCTGTTAACCCATGCCATCTTCTGAAATAATCTGCTCCATGATAAGTATTCAGATACCAATGAAAATCAACCGAGGTAATATCGCCAACAGGTTTTTGAACTAGTTCTTCCTTTATAGCTGAGAAAAGCGTTCCGTAACGATAATTGAAGCCTATGGTACATTTTTTACCGGTACGTCTTTCGGCATCTAAAATTGCCTGACACTTTACCTCATCAGTTGTCATCGGTTTTTCTGATAGAACATCTGCACCATATTCCATTGCTTTGATAATGTATTCATGGTGTGTGGAATCAACAGTAGTGACAATTACCAATTCCGGCTTGACCTCCTTCATCATCTGATCGAAATCAGTGAAAACAGGACAATTTACACCCATGACATTTTTAGCCAGTTCCAGCCTTCCGGGGTTAATGTCACTGAGTCCTACAAACTCAATGTTGTCCTTATAATTATCGACTACCCTTTTCCCCCAGAAGTTTATACCCCTGACGCCGGTACCTACCATGGCAAGCTTTTTTTTCGCTTGCCTGTTAATTGCTGCACCAACAGGAGTTGTCAGAAGGGAAGCACCTGCGGCCATGCCTGCAGTTGTGGTAAGAAAATCTCTTCGTTTCATAATGTGTAGTTTTATAATTTCAAATTGTTTGATTATTCATCTTTACTGCCTCAAATCCGATGGTTGTGATAGGTCCATTGTCAGGACTAATGCTACTACAAAATTTTTATTTTGGAGAATTATACACCACCAAAGGCACTATAGCCTCCATCCACAGGAACGATGATTCCTGTAATAAATTTTGAGATATCTGAAAGCAGGAAAAGAGTTGCACCCTGCAAGTCTTCAGGTTCACCGAAATGACCCATTGGCGTGTTGTCAACAATCTTTTGACCCCGTGGTGACCAATTACCTGTTTTTTCATCCATTACAAGGAAGCGGTTTTGGTGTGTGATGAAAAATCCGGGAGCGATGGCATTTACCCTGATACCAACTTTGGCAAGATGTACTGATAGCCACTGGGTGAAGTTGTTGATAGATGCCTTAGCTGCTGAATATGCAGGTATTTTAGTCAGCGGCTTGTAAGAATTCATAGATGAAATGTTTAGTACAACACCTTTTTTGTTTTTCAACATATCGGTAGTAAATACCATTGTTGGTAGTATTGTCCCTTTAAAGTTTAAGGCAAATACCTTATCAAAACCTTCCAGCTGCAAGCCATAAAAAGTATCGGCTAAATCATCAAATTCCTGCATCTGTTCAAGTTTAGTAGTCGCCTGAGGACTATTGCCTCCTGCTCCGTTTACAAGGATATCAATTTCACCCAACTTGTTATTAATTTCTGCTTTAGCTTGTTCCAATGATGCTTTATCCAGAACATTAGCTGCAACTCCTATGACTTGTGCTCCTGTTTCTGAGGAGATTTCAGCAGCTACCTTATTTGCAACTTCAAGATTAATATCAGCAATTGCAATTTTCATACCTACTGATGCCATAGCTTTTACCATAGCACTCCCTAATACACCGGCACCCCCTGTAAAAACGGCTACTTTTCCGTTTAAATCACTAAATGACATTGGCTCCATCATAAATCTTTTTTAAATTCTTTATAATAATCTACATTTTCTTTTGTAATAATATCTATTGAGGTGTAGTTTTCTCTGGCAGTAGTTCTTTTTTGTACTACATGCCTGAAAAGTATATTAATGGCGTTATATCCCTGATCCTCGGGACGCTGACATATGAGAAAATGAACTACATCCTTTTTTAAATAATGAATATTCTCTTTAAGCAGGTCATGTCCTATTATTTTCAATCCGGTAAGAAGGTATCTTTCTACCAGCCTGCCCATGAAAAACACCTTTGAATTGGTGACAAAAATTCCTTTTATTTCCTTTTTATGAATGGTATTCATGATACTTTCCATCCATATATCAGTATCGGTATCAGAAATTTCAAGAGTGTAAAGTTGATGTAATAATCGCTTGTTTATATGATACCAGTCGTAAAATCCTTTTTCCCGTTGCACTAAGTGATTTTGATTATCCATCTCCTTGGCAAAATGAACAATCAAAATATTTCCTTCCGGTAAAATGAAGTCAAGTAATTTTCCTGATACAAGTCCGCTTTGATAAGAATTTTGCCCTATATAACCGATGTTTCCTGCATTTT
>DASRQG010000556.1:0-12230 GCA_035645995.1 Mariniphaga sp.
GAAAATTTACCCTTACGGTCAGATAAGGTGAAGCAGAAATGAGTTCACCAGTTAAATCAGCTTGTTTTGTACCATAAGCAACTTTTCTTGATATCGCTTCAGCAAGTTCAGATAAAACGGGATTTTCGTTGTTATAAAAAACAAGCCCGTCTTTATTCTTCAGATGATTATACAGTTCAGCTTTTGTTCTTTTTATAGTATCAAAAGAACCGAATCCTTCAAGATGAGCAATCCCGATATTCGTGATTATTCCATAATCAGGGTTTGCAATGGCACATAACATCTCAATCTCCCCTTCATGATTTGCCCCCATTTCTATAATGCCCATTTGAGTAGCTTCATTCATTTGAAGCAATGTCAATGGGACACCAATATGGTTATTAAGGTTACCCTGCGTATAAACAATTTTATAATTGACGGACAAAACTGCAGCAATCAATTCCTTGGTTGTTGTTTTTCCATTTGAGCCGGTGATTCCAATCACAGGAATTCCTAATTTCTGCCGATGATAATTAGCAAGTTCCTGAAGTGTTGCAAGCACATTTTCAACCAATATAGTTTTATCACCTATAACATACTCCTCTTCGTCGATAATTGCATAAACAGCACCCTTATTTATTGCTTCTTCCGCATACTTATTTCCATTAAAATTAATTCCCTTTAATGCAAAGAACAGGCAACCTTCTTCTATCTTTCTGCTATCGGTAGTTACTTTACCATGTTCCAAAAAAAGCCGGTATAAGTGTTTTATCGTCATTATTCTTCATAAAAAAACCCCATTCAAATAAATGAGGTTTTATTTAAAAATTCATTATAATTTAAAACCCTTCAGGACTACCCGTACGATCCATCACACAACGGAAGCCTAAGTCATTTTGCGCATTGGACTGTTCGAGATATCTTCGGGTACCAGGTACAAGCCAGTAGGCACGATCTTTCCAGGAACCACCTTTATACACCCTTACTTCGTCATTTATGAAAGAAGAAAATCCACCAGGACTTTCATCAGACACATACATATCGCTGGTTCCCCTGTCTTGTTCTGCATTCCAGCTGCCGGATTCAATAGGTAATGATTCAAAGCTGCCATCTTTTACATTCCGGTAATCAGCAATTGTATCACGCACCAATTCTCCATATTCATCTCTAAGTAGTTGTCCGTCGTCACCTCTGCGGTATTCAGTAATAACATTTCCTCTGAATGGCTGAAATTCTTCAACATCGAGAAATGAAAGGGGCCGGTACACATCAGCTACCCATTCATTTACATTACCCGCCATGCAATATAAGCCAAAATCATTAGGTTCATAAGAGTGGACAGGAGCTGTAATATCAGCATTGTCATTTAATGCCCCGGCCATACCCATCATATCACCTCTGCCTCTAACAAAATTTGCACGCATTCTGCCTTTTTCCTTCCGTGAATCCTGACGCAGATAAGCCCCATTCCACGGATAAAGTCTTCTGTCGGTCAATAATTCTCCTTCTGTATTACCAATAAGACCATAGGCAGCATATTCCCATTCGGCCTCGGTGGGTAATCTGTATCTTGGAAGCATAACTCCATCTTCCCACCTGACTCTTTCCGGATTTTCTCCCGGAGTACCTTGATACAGGCCTGCAAGATAAGTTTCAGTAGTAAATACATTTTCTCCGGATTGGGTATTATCGTGCTGCAGGTAACCCTGATCGACCAATAGCTTCTCATTTACACGATCCGTCCTCCAGTTGCAATACTCAGCAGCCTGATTCCAGGTTACACCAACAACAGGGTAATCACTATAGGCTGGATGTCTGAAATAGTTATTAACATACGGCTCATTATAAGCAAGTTCACTACGCCACAAGTTAGTATCGGGCAGTGCAGCATTTATTTTTGCACGGTCACCAGGATATACTCTGTTCAACCAGTGTATGTATTCACGATAAGCCTGATTGGAAACTTCAGTTTCATCCATATAGAACGAAGCAACCGTAACACGACGTGGATGGTTGTCCCATTTATACATAACGTCCTCTTCAACCCTTCCCATTGTAAAGGTACCTCCCTGAATAAAAACCAGTCCGGGTCCTGTAGGCTGTTCATAACCCGCCAGATAAGGAATATTACCTGTTTCTTCCGAATTATATTCCCAACCCGTTGTACGTGAAACATCAGAATTTCCTCTGAATGATCCACATCCGGATAAAGTGACAGCAAGGATCAAAACCATAAATGTCCTCACCTTTAATAGATTGGTGTTTTTCATATCTTTTGCGATTCTCACAATTATAACTTAATAGTTGGATTCTTATTGTTTTAAACGCTTTAAAATTTTTAATTCATCTATGAATAGAACTTTAATATAGAGTCAATTTTGTCAAAAATAATTGTTTTATTGTAAATGTTGGTTGACTGCAATATTTATTTTAATCTGACGTTTAACAGTAACTAAAAAATTTTCATGACAGAAATAAATAAATACCTCCTTTTGTTTCTAATTTTTGTTTTTGGCTTCACCTTAAACGAGAACAAATATGAAAATATTGTAATTAACTGGCAAACTTCAACAGATTCTCTAAATATAGCTGGATATACATTCATGGATGCAGCTTATGAGTGGGAGGAAAATTATTTTATTCCTGTTTTCGCAAAAGAATATATACTCAACTCATCAGATGATAATTACACATTTACAATACATAATCCGGTATATGATGAAATTGAAATTCAACTTAATGAAAATCAGACAGACAAGTTACCATTAAAAACAAACATACAACAAACACGCATTGTTTCGGGGAATGCACATAAGATTGAAGTAAAAGTTCCGACAGTAATTCGAAAAGAAAACAAGGTTTATCTATTAAAAAAAATTCAGTTGCGACAGGTTTCACAACCATTAAAATCTGCGCATTTGAAATTAAATAATTGGCAGGAAAATTCAGTGTTGAGCACTGGGAAATGGATAAAAATCAGCACATCAGATAAAGGCATTTATAAAATACCCTATTCAAGACTATCATCCTGGGGATTTTCTGATCCTTCACGAGTAAATATTTTTGGAACCGGCGGTAAAATTCTTTCTGAAACTCCGGGTTCTCATGAATTTGATGATTTACCCCAAGTTTCAGTATGGCACGGCAAAAATAATGGAACTGATTGTATTTTCTTTTATGTGCCGGGTACTGTAGAATGGGAACTGAATTCTTCGAATGAACATTTTGAGCGAAAAAGGCACCTATATTCCAACAATGGATTCTTTTTTTTAACGGAGAGTGTTGGCAGTAATAAAACAGTAGAACTTTTGGAAGTTCCGGATGACTTACCGACCCACAGTATTTCGTCATTCGATGATTATATTTTACATGAATCAGATCAGGTCAACCTTCTACAATCTGGCCGGCAATGGTATGGAGAAAAATTCACAAACACCACTGCCCGGAATTTTTCTTTCCAATTACCCAACCTTGAACCAAATTCTACATCCTCCATACGGGTAAAAGCAATTGGCCGTTCTTCATTATCCTCAGAATTAACTATAATAGCAGGTTCTACAAATATTGGCAAATTAACATTTAACCGGGTGAATTTGTCGAATGGCGAAGGCTTACATGCCTCAGAAGCCACTTCCCGTTTCTTTTTACAAACTCAGACTGATAATTTACCTTTAGAATTAAGGTATTCAGGCAATGGTGTAAATCCGGAAGCATGGCTTGATTTTATAGAGATTAATTTTAAAAGACAATTGAGGGTTCAAAATGTAGCTTTATTTTTCAGAGATAAAGAATCGGTTGGCATTAATAATATTCTGGAATTTAAAATTACAGGTAACACTTCCGGCCTAAAAGTTTGGGATGTTACAAATGCTCACGAAGTAAAGGAAGTTCCGCTTACACTTTCCGGAGAGCAGGCAACCGGGAAACAGGCCTCGGGTATATTAAGGGAGTATGCAGCTTTTTCGCCCAATGGAAATTTCCCTGAGCCCGAAATGGTGGGAGAAGTAGAGAATCAGAATCTTCATGGGCTTGGTACTCCTGAATATGTAATTATTACTCATCCTGCTTTTATTAGCGCGGCAAATAATTTGGCACAGATTCACAGGAACCATGACGGAATGAGTGTTGAAGTGATTTCAGTTGATAAAATCTATAATGAGTTTAGTTCAGGAAAAAGAGATGCCACAGGGATACGTAATTTTATTAAAATGCTGTATGACCGTAAGGAAGGATTAAAGTATGTATTGTTGTTTGGTGATGGAACATATGATAACAAAGGGATTAACAGTGGCTCATTAAACCTGATTCCTACTTATCAATCAGAAAATTCTTTAAATCATGTGTTATCATATGTAACTGACGATTATTTTGTGATTCTGGATGACGGAGAGAATTTAAGCACAGGTGCTATAGACCTGGGAATTGGCAGAATTCCCGCTTCAACACCTTTTGAAGCTGAGTTGGCAGTTCAAAAGATTGATAATTATCAGTCCAAAGAGGCATTAGGTAACTGGCGCAATATTTTGTGCTTCATCGGAGATGATGAAGACGGGAACCTTCATATGTCTGACTCTGAAAAATTAGCCAACCAGGTGAATGCAAGTAACGGTGAGTTTATAACCGACAAAATATATTTTGATGCTTACCGTCAGATAACCGGACCCGGTGGAGAAAGTTATCCTGAAGTTACAGAGGCTATAAACGATCGGGTAAAAGAAGGAGTTTTAATACTTAATTATGTGGGACATGCCAACGATCGCTTTCTCGCAAAAGAGAAAGTACTCGATATAAGTCATATCAATTCCTGGTCAAATTCAAATAAATTACCAATATTTGTTACAGCCACCTGTGAATTCAGCCGGTTTGATGCTGATCATAAATCGGCCGGTGAATATGTTTTCTTTAATCCCAATGGAGGTGCCATTGGCTTATTTTCTACCACTCGTTTAGTATATGCAAATTCAAACTATGCCCTCAGTACAAACTTTTATAAATTTGTTTTCGGTAAAGATCAAAACGGAAAACCATACCGGATGGGAGATATTATGCGATTGGCAAAATTTAACACCAAAATCGCCAATAACATCAACAAAAGAAATTTTTCTCTACTTGCTGATCCCGCACTTAAATTATCGTATCCCGAAAACAAAGTAGTAACATCCACTATCAACAGTCACTCATCATTAACAGCACCTGATACCATAGGTGCATTACAAAAAGTTTCTGTAGGCGGATACATTACCAACAGGATGGAAAATAAATTAGACAATTTTACAGGAAAGATTTCAATAACCGTATATGACAAAGCTACCACCAGCAGAACCAGAGGAAATGCAGGACAACAGCCGATGAACTTTAAGGTTCAGGAAAATATCCTGTTCAAAGGGCAGACAGAAGTAGTGAATGGTGAATTTACATTTGAATTTGTCGTTCCCAGAGATATTTCATATAACCCCGGAAATGGCAAAATCGTTTACTATGCATACAATGATGAAACAGATGCACATGGGGTTTATGAAAATTTTGTGATTAGTGGATCAGCATCGGAAATTACGGATATACAGGGACCTGAAATCGAACTCTACCTTAACAACCACGACTTTCAGTCAGGTGATATTGTCAGCCGCAATCCCCTTCTCCTGGCAAATATTTCGGATGACAATGGCATTAACATGGTAGGTTCAGGAATTGGTCATGATATCACCGCAGTACTAAACGATGACTATTCCAAAGTATTTGTCCTGAATAATTTTTATGAAGCCAATTTAAATGATTACAAAAGCGGCACTGTCAGGTTTCCATTAAGGAATTTACCCTTAGGGACACACACACTTAGATTAAAAGCCTGGGATGTAGCCAATAATTCATCAGAAGCAACAATAGAATTTGAAGTCACCAGTGATTTTTACATTCAAAATGCCCAAAATTATCCGAACCCGATGAACAACCACACATATTTCACGTTTGAACACAATCAACCGGATGGCATTTTTGAGGCCATTTTTGAGATATTCAATATGAATGGTAGTCGGATTGCTCAATTTAAGCGTTCAGTAAGCTCTAATGGAAATGTTAGTAATCCGGTACGATGGGATTTAAATGAGGCAGGGATCCGCGCAGGTAGTGGTAATTATTTATTCAGGATAATTGTTCAAAACTCGGATGGTACAATCACAACCGGAACCGGCAAATTAATTATTAGTAATTAAATTCAATAAAACAGGGCACTTTTTCTAAAAATGTTGCGTTCTAAGGAAGAAGGTTTCTAAAAACCTATTTGCGTGAATTTTTATACAATGCTTAATTATAAACAAATTATGAATAACACAGTTCGTTTGCTAATTGTAATAGCTTTTTTTATAACCACAACAAATTATGCAAAAGCACAATCAACCTTAACAGGGGCAAATGCCATTACTACAGCAGTACCTTTTCTTTCCATTACACCTGATTCAAGAGCTGGTGGGATGGGAGATGCCGGTGTAGGAACATTACCTGATCTGAGTTCTCAGCATTGGAACCCGGCAAAATATGCATTTATGGAAAGTGAAATGGGTGTTAGTTTATCCTACTCACCATGGCTGAGAGCTTTAGCTGATGATATAAATCTTGCCTATCTGGTAGGATATAAAAAACTGGATGATGTACAATCAATAAGTGGTTCATTAAGGTATTTCGCTTTAGGAGATATTACTTTTAGAGGCGTGACCGGGGAGTTTGAAGGAACCTATAATCCCAATGAATTTGCAATTGATTTCGCCTATTCAAGGCTGCTTTCTGATGTATTTTCAGGTTCAGTAGCCATCAGGTACATAAGATCAGACATTTATAGCGGTCAATTAGTTGAGGGTGTAGAAACTACTGCCGGAAATTCTTATGCTGCCGATGTTGCATTTTACTATCAGAATGAATTCAGAATGAACCGCAGGGATAATTTATTCTCTGCTGGTATTAATATTCAAAATATTGGTGCAAAGATTTCTTATACCGATGAAGCAGAGAAGTTTTTTATCCCCACCAATTTAAAGCTTGGAGCAGCATATACAACTGAAGTTGACCAATATAACACTTTCACCTTTGCGTTAGAAGCGAATAAATTATTGGTACCCACTCCTCTTGGAAGCGATACAACTGCATATGAAGAGGGTGAGGTAATCTCAGATTTCCTGGGTTCCGATAAATCAGTTATAGCAGGAATGTTTAGCTCCTTCGGAGATGCTCCCGGTGGCTTCAAGGAAGAAATGCAGGAGATAACATTATCAGCAGGTGTTGAATATTGGTACAACAACCAGTTTGCTCTTAGAGCCGGATATTTTTGGGAACATGAAAATAAGGGAAACCGGAAATTCCTTACAGCAGGTGCCGGTTTTAAGATGAATGTATTTGCACTTGACTTTTCCTACCTTTTACCTACACAGCGAAATCATCCACTGGAGAATACCCTCCGGTTTACACTTTCTTTTGATGTAGATGCATTTCAAAATCAACGTTAAGTAATGTACAGGATAGGTCAAGGATTTGATGTTCACAAGCTGGATGAGGGAGAAACTTTATGGCTGGGGGGTATATTAATTCCCCATCACAAAGGCACTGTTGCCCATTCGGATGGAGATGTAGTAATTCATGCAGTTTGCGATGCATTATTAGGTGCATTAAGCCTGGGTGATATAGGCACGCACTTTCCGGATACTTCACAAAAATTTAAGAATATCGACAGTAAGATACTACTGGATGAGACTTATAAACTTGTAAAGGGGAATAAGTACGAAATAATTAATATTGATACGACAATAAGTGCCCAGCAACCAAAGTTAAAGCCATGGATTCCTGCTATGAGAGAAACTATGGCAAAAGTTCTGGGTATTGATACAGAACAAATTTCTGTTAAAGCAACTACAACAGAGAAATTGGGTTTTGAAGGCCGGGAGGAAGGCATTTCTGCTCTGGCAGTTGTTATGCTAAGAAAAAATGTATAAACACATGAATGTACAAAAAAAAATTACGTTAGTACTTGGGGCAAGTCCAAAACCTGAACGTTATTCTAATGCAGCAGTAAGACTATTGCAGGAATATGGACATCCCGTAATAGCACTTGCTAAGCGTAAGGGAAATATTGGGTCCATCCCCATTATAACAGAGCCACCACTAAATGAGAAAATTGATACTGTAACCCTTTATGTAGGACCTCAGCATCAACCACAATACTATGATTACCTTCTAAATATACAACCCAAAAGGGTGATATTCAATCCGGGCACATTCAATGAACAACTTGAAAAAATGCTCGAGAATGCAGGGATAGAACCTATTGAACACTGCACACTGGTGATGCTCCGGTCAAATGAATATTAATAAAGCTTTTCGATTCAACTGCTTTAATGTACTTTTATTATGTTTTCGGAACTAATGTCTCATGACCAATTAGAGGTAACAATATCAGAAAACCCTGCTGTGTTAGTTTATTTTTCAAACGAAAGTTGCAGTGTCTGTAAATCATTAAAACCAAAAGTAGAGGAACTGGTGAAACAGAATTTCGATAAAATGAAGACATTAAGCATAAATGCTGATTCATTTCCGGCAATAACAGGCCAGTATAGGATTTTCACCCTACCTGCTATACTCGTCTTCTTTAATGGTAAAGAAACAATCAGAAAGGTTCGTAATTTTTCCATTAGGGAATTTGGTGATGAATTACAAAGACCCTATTCTATACTCTTCACCTCGTAGCACCCCTAATTCACTTTTAATTTGTCAGCATCAAAGATACATAATGTCAGTTGATCTATAATTGGCGTACATTTTGAAGTAAATAATCATTAAATCAATGATATTCCCCGATTCAGGTGAAACAAACAGGAGTAATTATTAATAACTTTAACCAACTCGAATTTAACTTTTAATGAAAAAAATATGAAAATCAGTAAAATCTTAATTGTATCCATATTGGCAGGCATGTTTCTGTCAGGATGCGGGTATAACAAGATGGTTGACATGGAAGAACAGGTTACTTCTCAATGGTCGCAGGTAGAAAATGTATATCAGCGTCGTGCTGATCTTATTCCTAACCTTGTAAATACAGTGAGAGGGTATGCATCACATGAGCAGGAAACATTTGTTGAAGTAATAGAAGCACGATCAAAAGCGACATCAGTAAACGTTGACACAGAGAATCTCACTCCGCAAGCCATTGAACAGTTTAATCAGGCCCAGCAAGGTCTTACTTCTGCTCTAAGCCGGCTGATGGTAGTTGTGGAGCAGTATCCCGATTTAAAAGCCAATCAGAATTTCAGAGATTTACAGGCACAGCTTGAAGGAACTGAAAATCGAATTGCAGTTGAACGTCGTAAGTTTAATGAAGTTGCACAAAATTACAATGCTTACATCCGGAAGTTTCCACAGGTTATTTATTCAGGATGGTTTGGTTTTGAGAAAAAAGATTATTTTGAAGCGCAACAAGGTTCTGAACGAGCACCTGAAGTACAGTTTTAAATGATTATGGGAATGAGCATCAGAAACTTTTTTTCAAGTAAAGACAAGTTACAGATAGAGAATGCTATTCGTGCTGCCGAATTAAAAACCTCAGGCGAAATACGGGTACATATCGAAAAGAATTGTAAGGAGGATGTGCTCGACCGTGCAGCATTTTTGTTCGAAAAACTTGAAATGCATAAAACAGACTTGCGAAATGGCGTACTTTTCTATCTTGCTATCGAAGACCATTTATTTGCGATTTTAGGAGATGCCGGTATTAATCAAAAGGTACCGGATAACTTTTGGGTGCAGATTAAGCAGGCAATGGAATCCGAATTCAAGGAAGGCAAATTTACAGATGGATTGGTAACCGGCATTAATAAAGCCGGCGAGGCACTTAAACACCATTTCCCATGGCAAAAGGATGATATCAATGAACTATCGGATGAAATATCTTTCGGGTCTTAAACACAGAATTTAGAATGATAAAAAAATATATTCAATATATAAAGCACATTACTAGTGTTGAAGAAAATTCGATTTTAAAAATAACTTATCTGGCAATCACATTGCTTTTGGTTCTTATTATAGCTCCTGCCGTAAAGGCAGAGATTCCTTCAAGGCCTGTCCCACCGATGCTGGTCAATGATTTTGCAGGCATTTTAAATAATTCCGAAAAACAAATCCTGGAAAATAAACTTGTTCAGTTTGCACGAGAAACCTCTACACAAATAGTTATTGTAGCGGTACCGGATCTTGAAGGTTATGACCCCGGCGATTATGCATTTCGACTTGGTGAAAAATGGGGAGTAGGACAAAAAGGGTCAGATAATGGCCTGGTTATATTAGTTAAACCAAAAGAAGGAAATGATTTAGGCCGGGTTTTTATTGCAACGGGCTATGGATTAGAAGGTGTTTTACCTGACGCAACCCTGAATGGAGCAATAATAGATACCGAAATGATTCCATACTTCAAGCAGAATAACTACTACCAGGGCTTGGAAAATGCTACAAATGTAATTATGAACATTACAAGAGGTGAATATACTGCTGAGTATTACGAAGAAAATTATGCACAAAGTGGAGGAAGTATCATTCCTTTCCTGATTATATTCGTACTTATGTTTATCGTCTTTCCAATCATGAGAGGACGCAGCCAAAGGCATTATTCAGCCGGAAAAAGTCTTCCTTTATGGATGGCTCTGGGTTTATTGTCAGGAGGAAGGTCTCATCCGGGATCATTCAATAACTTTTCTTCCGGTAGTGGAGGCTTTGGTGGATTCGGTGGTTTCGGAGGAGGCAGTTTCGGAGGTGGAGGAGCTGGTGGCAGCTGGTAATAAAATTTTTAACCTGAATTCATAACCACACGTAAATGTTATTACAAAAAGCATGTGTTGATCAACACATGCTTTTTGTTTTTATACATCATGAAGATGTATCCTGTCTTCAAATTTGATCATAAGAAACTCTTATTATTTAGTACTTACTTCCCCCATACCTTGTCCAGTCCCGGAGCATATAGAGTATCTTCATAAAAGGTCTTTGACTGGACTTGGACTGGACTTGGTATGGAGAAAGTGTGAAAAAGGCAGGTGAAAAACCATCACAAATTCATTTATATTCATACCTGTTTGTTGGGAAGTGAAACGAATTGAATGGAAGAACTTAAATGAACAAAAACAGCCCGGCAAAAAGATCAAGGAATAAATTCGTATATATAAGTAACCCTTTTAATTCAAAGCCATAAAAAAAGTACTGAAGGGTATACAGTACTTTTTTTATATATAAATAATGAGGGGAAGCTATTCAGCTTCGACAACATTTATATCCTTATCGACCAAAATCCGGCCACAATATTCACAAACGATAATTTTTTTACGGTTGGCGATATCCATTTGACGTTGAGGCGGTATTTTATTAAAACATCCACCACAGGCATCACGCTGAATAGTAACAACAGCCAGGCCATTACGGGCATTTTTACGGATACGTTTGAAGGCAGTTAATAAACGAGGCTCAATAAACGATTCTATCTTTTCTGATTTTGATCTAAGTTTTTCTTCTTCAATGCGGGTTTCCTGAGTAATTTCATTCAATTCGCCCTTTTTACGATCAAGGTCTTCTTCACGATCTTTTAATAAAGCTTTAGATGTTTCGATGGCATTTTTTTTCTCTGCCATTTCAACATTGAATTCTTTAATTCTTTTTTCTGAAAGTTCAATTTCCAGCGTTTGAAATTCAATTTCTTTGGATAGCGAATCAAACTCACGATTATTACGAACGTTATTCTGTTGTTCGGTATATTTGGCAATTAAGTTTTCTGAATCTTTAATTGCTATCTTTTTATTTTTGACCGCAGTTTCGAGGCCTTTCAGCTCATCCTCTAAGTTGACAATTCTGGTCTTTAACCCGGTAAGTTCATCTTCAAGGTCTTGTACCTCAAGTGGCAATTCACCTCTAAGGGTCTTGATCTTGTCTATTTCAGAAACAACACTTTGCAATTCATACAATGCGCGTAATTTTTCCTCAATGGAAACATCTTTGTCATCCTGCCTTGAAATCGGTGTATTCATTATCTATTCTATTTTAATTCTACTTAATTAATAACTGGCTCAGCATTCAGGCTGAGTTTCAATACCGGATTTCTATATTTTCCGGAAATAATTCACCGGATTGGTATTAACATCTGAAAACCGGACTGCAAATTTAGGGAATTTTTTAACAAGTGCTTCATAAAAAATTTCTTTAGTAAACTGCTCACTTTCAAAATGCCCGATATC
>DASRQG010000557.1:0-3739 GCA_035645995.1 Mariniphaga sp.
CACCTCCTCAGTGTCTGATGGTTGGAGCGGGGATTACTGCTTTATGGGGAATCAAAGCTAATAATTAGAGTGTTTTAAATTTATTTACAGTTCCCGTTACATCTTACAACCTTAATATTACATCTAAAAATTATACCGGCAGCTATGGATTTGTCCAGTGTTGTCAGATCAGGTCGCATCAAGATTACTTGATTGTGATTTGTTTTTGGAGTTTGTCTTATTTGGTTTGAATTTACAAAAAGTTCACAGCTTATTGCTCCATTAATTTCATCTAACGCTTAAATTAATGATAAATCGAGTGGAATTGAATTAACGAATTTGTTTTGTTTATATCAAACCCATTTCATATATTTTCACATAATTGATTGTAGCATATTATCCTCTATTATAATAATTGTTGGGGAAAGGATTAAAGGCAATATGAAACGTTTAAATTGTCTGAAACTGTTTTTTACAGGTGTATTGCTGTGTGGTTTATTTTCATGTCAGAATTCCCGGAAAAGTTCAGCAGAAGTTGATTTTCCAAGAGAGAAGACCCTTTATCTTGCTGGTTTTCAGTGGGGAGATCCTAATACGTTCAATCCTCTCAGTGATTGGCCAGCTTTTCCTGTTGGTGGTAATTATAATTTAATGTATGAGCCGTTAATGGTTTACAATACCTTAACTGGTGAAATGGAGCCTTTGCTTGCAAGTTCTTATGAAAAAACTGATGATGTTATTTCTGTTATGATGGATCCCAGAGCAAAGTGGAGTGATGGTCAGATGGTTACTGCATCTGATGTGAAATTTACATACGAAATAGGAAAACAATATCCGAGTGCTCCGACATCTTTTGTATGGGATTATGTTGCAACGGTTACTGTCGATACAGTTGCAGATACAACAGAAGAAGGCAGGAGTATTGAAAAAGTTAATTTTATTATTAATAAAGAAAAGAGAAATAATCCGCTGGTTGTAATGGATTTTCTGCAGGCAGTTCGCATAGTTCCAAAACATTATTTTACTTCTTTACTTGATTCTCTTAACGGAGAATTTTCAGAGCTTCAAAAACTGAAAATTGATAAAGATCCGGTTGTTTCAGGACCGTATAATCTGTTAACTTATTCGGGCGAAAAAATAGTTCTGAAACGCCGTGATGATTATTGGGGTAATGCTGCTTTATATGGTAATCGCCTCCCAAAACCTGAGTATATCATTCATCCTATATATAAGAGTAATGATGCATTCAGCATTTCTCTTCAACAGGGTAATCTTGATGTGTCAAGTACTTTCATTCCAAGGATATGGATGAAACAGAAAGAAGGGGTAAGTACCTGGTATAAAAAGGAACCTTATTTTGTTCCTGCTGCAATAACAATGCTTGTTGTAAATACGACCAGGTATCCGCTTTCAGATAGTAAGTTTCGTCAGGCCATGGCTGCTGCTGTCAGTTATAAAGATATCAGGGAACTGGCTTTTTCACAGTATAGCCCGCCGTTACAGCCAGGTTTGATAATGCCGTTTGGTGTTGAAGAAAAATATTTTTCAGTAAATGATGTTCAAAAATATGGTATTAGTTACGATATTGAAAAAGCCAAGGAGCTTTTAGCAGAAGCTGGAGTTAAGTCTGTATTTGGTTCCGATGGAAAACTTTCGCATATGGAAAATTCAAAAGGTGAAAAGTTGCCAACACTGTTTATTAAATCACCTGCCGGGTGGTCAGATTGGGAAGCAATGGTTCGGATAGCTGTACAGGGTATGCGAGAAGCTGGAATTGATGTTCGGGAAGGATTCCTTGATGCAAGTTTGTACTGGCAAGCTATGCCAAATGGTGATTTCGATCTATTAATGCACGGTCCCAGTGTATCTGTTACTCCTTCACAACCGTGGTCACGTTTTGAAGCTGTAATGTCGTCAAGAAACTGGAAAGCTGTTGGTGAAAAGATGAATGAGAATCAGGGTCGTTATAATAATCCGGAATCAAAAGAATATAATCCAGCAGTCGATAGTTTGTTGAGATTAATTCCTACGATTACAGATGATAGTCAGCGAAGTGAAGCTTATCGTGCATTAAATAATATTTTCATGCAGGATCAGCCGACAATTCCTCTGGTCTATAGACCTGAACAATTTTATGAATTCAGTACTAAAAAGTGGACTAATTTTCCGACTGAGGAAAATCCATATGCACCACCGCAGTGTTTATGCTTCGGCGTTGGTACTAAATCTCTTTGGGAAATTAAATCGACAGCAGAACAGGAGTAGTCATGCTGAAGCGATATCCAACATTGCGATATATTCTCACTAGAGCGGGATGGTATTTACTTACATTTATGGTAGCTGTTACCATAAATTTCTATTTGCCTCGACTGGGTACAAGTAACCCGGTTGACATTATAATGGCCAAGGTTGGGGCAGGATTAGATACTGAAGCCGCAAAAGAAAAAGAGGAAGCATACCTCAAAGAATTTGGACTGGTTGAACTTGATAAAAGTGGAGAAATAATCAGGAACGAGTCGGGAAAGCCGGTTCGTACTCCAACCTGGAAACAGTTCCGAAATTATGTTTTAATGGTAATGAAAGGGGATCTGGGCACCTCATTTCTAAATTATCCCAAAAAAGTAGGGGATATGATTAAAGAAGCAGTTCCCTGGACTCTTGCAATACAGATTCCAACCATAGTACTGGGTTGGATTATCGGGAATGTTCTTGGTGCACTGGCAGCATACAGAAGAGGTGTTTTTGATAAAATATTTATGCCCTTTTCTCTTTTCATAAGTGCTGTACCATATTTTGCTGTTGGAATGATACTGGTTTATCTGTTTGCAATAGTGTGGAATATTTTTCCTGCGGTTGGAGGTTATGCTGGTGGTTTAATTCCAACATTCAGTTGGTCTTTCATTTCGAGTGTATCTTATCATTATGTGCTACCTTTCTTTTCTGTTTTCCTGATACTTGCAGGTGGACAGGCTATTGGAATGCGTTCGATGTGTATTTACGAACTTGGGACAGATTATATAAAATATGCAAAATGGCTTGGTATTAAAGAGAACAAGATTCTGTTCTATATGTTTCGTAATGCAATGCTTCCCCAGTTGACAGGATTAGCTTTGTCGTTAGGTTTGATGGTGGGTGGTGCCTTGATAACTGAAATGATTTTTTCATATCCTGGTTTAGGGATGGCTGTACTCACAGCTATTCAGGGGAATGATTATCCACTCATTCAGGGGTGTACACTTTTGATAACTGTTTGTGTGCTCGTGGCTAATTTTACTGTAGATATCCTGATCGGGTTTTTGGATCCGCGGGTGAGAGCTGCATATGGGGGAAAATAAAAAATGAAAATATTGATAAATCTTTTAAAAACACCTGCCTTTGTAGTTGGTATAGGGTTGTTTATATTAACGCTGTTAATGGCATATGTACTTCCGGTGTTTTATCCTGTCGATACTGTTACACGTGTAGGTATGCCTTATATGGCGCCAACGGCCCAGTACTGGCTTGGAACTAACCATCTTGGTGTTGATATGGTTTCTTTACTTGTCAAAGGCTTGCGTGCATCATTGTATGTAGGGTTGCTTGCAGGTATAATTGCTACGATAGTTGGTACTTTGTTAGGTATATATGCCGGGTATACGGGTGGTTTGCAGGATGATATAATAAACCTGATAACCAATCTGTTCATAGTTATTCCACAGATGGTTTTGTTGATACTTATCAGCAGTAGTGTCAAGGAAGGAAGGTCGCTTGCCCTGATAGC
>DASRQG010000558.1:0-2793 GCA_035645995.1 Mariniphaga sp.
TCATTTTCGCCACTCACTGTTTTGTATCTAAACCCAAGCTTCTCAATTTCATTAATATAGCATTGTTGAAGGTATTCTCTTCTATCACCTCCATTTTCGCGCACCGGGTCTGGTACCCAGGGTAAATCAATATCGCAAACCAGGAAGAGGTCAATTGGTCCTTTTTTTATTTCTGTTTCCAGCCATTCAGGCACATGGTTGTAAACTTCTTTAAACCAGATCTTCGTAATTATTAACCAGGTATCTGCAAAAATAACAGAATGTCCTTCTTTCTGTAATTCTGACAATTGCCTGACCTGTTCTCTAGCAATGGTTTCAATATCGCCAAAATTATATGGGCGATTTAAATTTTCAACATATTCCCTGGCAATTTCCTTTAGGTAAGGAACTCCTAACCTTTTGGAAATACATTCACTTAATGCACTTTTGCCTGTGGATTCTGCACCTGTAATAACTACTATTTTAGATTTAGTGTGCAACTTGTTTACTTAATTCTTTTTCCCATTCTTTATATCCAACATAAGCCATAACAGTATATACTACAAATAGAATTACTGTAGGCCAAAGGTTTTTATAAATATACAAACCGGCTGATACCAGATCAACAAAAATCCAGATCAACCAATGTTCTATGTATTTTTTAGCCAACATCCAGGTTGCTGTAATGCTAAGTGCAGTCGTTAATGAATCCATATAAGGAACCGTGGAATCTGTGAAGTTGATAAGTATAACCACAATAAAAAGGTAAATAAAGGCAGTTAATATCAAACTGGCAATAAGTACTCGTTTTGATAAACGCAATATAGGAGCATGTTTATCCTCATCATTATTTTTTTTACCACCACGCAACCAATAATACCAGCCATAGATGCTAATCACTACATAATAAACCTGCAGTCCCATATCGGCATAGAAGCCGGAACGAAAGAATATGATGGTATAGAGCAAGGAGGTAAGTAATCCCGTTGGCCATGTAAATATATGTTGCCTGATGGAAAAGCCAATATATAATATTCCCAGAAGGGCTCCTGATATCTCAATTATATTTTCCCACACCCATGTGGTAAATGGATCAAGCATGGCTTATTAATCGGCTGTCACAAGCAGGTTTTTATACCGTTCTTTATTTTCTATAACCTCCAATGCTTTAAGCACTGCTTCATCATCCTCAAAGATTACCTGATAAAACTCATTTCGGGTGAAGATATCACGGGCAACTAATGCTTTGATTTCCTTTTTCATGGTGGACATGTTAAAAGACAGGCTTTCATCATCCCTTTCAATGTTCTGCTTTTCTCCCTCTTCCGCTATAGCATCAATCATATTGTCAGTTACTTCAAACTTTTTCTTAAAGGTATCGAAATCAGGAAACTGTCGTCTTAGCTTATTTCTGTTATTATCGATATAATCAAGCACAACATTATATACAATGTTGTTTCTCCTTAACTTATTATAATACTGGTTGTAAGAAGATGTATCCAAGGGGATGAATAAGTCAGGCATAATGCCTCCGCCACCATATACATCGCGACCATAAACCAGGGTTTTATGTTTCAGTGAATCTGGGAAAATTATGCTATCGGCACTGAAAAGCTGCCCGCTATTGAATCGTTCAAGGTATTCGCGTCTGTATTCTTCAACACCATTGGTATATGGTTTTTGAATCGCTCTGCCACTGGGAGTATAGTAGTGAGCAGTAGTAAGCCTTACCATTGACCCGTCAGTCAGGAAATAAGGTTTTTGCACCAGCCCTTTACCAAACGACCTTCTTCCGATGATTAATCCGCGGTCCCAATCTTGAACTGCACCTGATACAATCTCGCTGGCCGATGCCGATGATTCATCAACCAGTACGACCAGATTTCCGTCCTTAAAAGAACCAGATGAAGTGGATTTATATTCCCTTTTAGGATCATTGTTTCCATTCGTATATACTATCAACTTGTTATTATCGAGAAATTGGTCGGAAATTTCAATAGCAGTTTTTAGATAACCTCCACCATTACCACGCAAGTCTAGTATAAGGTTTTTCATGTTTTTTGACCGGAGTTCCTTTATTGCTTCTGTAAATTCATCGGTAGTGGTAGCTGAGAATTTGTTTAATTTAATCAGGCCGGTTTCATCATCGAGCATATATGATGCATCGAGACTGTAAATGGGGATTTTATCTCTGACAATACTGAAGTCAAGCAATTCCTTATTACTTCTTCGATGTACCTTCAGGTCAACTGTGGTACCTTTTTCACCTCGTAATAATTCGAATACATCGGTATTTGTAATTCCTGTACCGGCAATAGTTTTACCATCTACCTCAACAATTCTGTCACCTGCTCTGATGCCTACTTTTTCTGAAGGCCCTCCGGGAATAATTGTTGTTACCAATAATGTGTCTTTAAAAATATTAAATGATATTCCTATCCCTTCAAAATTTCCCTGAAGTGGTTCATTCATTTTATCCACCTCTTCTTTTGAAATATAAACAGAGTGTGGGTCCAATTCACTTAATAAATGAACGATCGCTTTTTCAGTAAGCTTATCAACATTGGCAGTATCAACATAATAACCATCGATAAGCCTTAAAAGCCTACCGAATTTTAATTGATTTTTCTGCACATTTTCCTGGGCCACCATCGACAGTGCCGGTAGGAAAAACAATACTACCAAGACATATGAGATTATCCTGTTGAGCTTATTATGTTGTAAATGAATCATAACTATCTCCTTTTTGTATTACCTGTAATGAAATGTGAACGTCTATTCCCATTCAATTGTTGCAGGTGGTTTTGAACTTAT
>DASRQG010000559.1:0-4769 GCA_035645995.1 Mariniphaga sp.
ATTATGATCGATTTCGGATCGGAAAAAGCGGCTGAGGCTTTTAATTCGGCCAGACTGATATAACCAATAAACTCAGTAAGAATTAGCTTTTCACCCAGCAGGCGGCCTACCAGAACAATGTCCTGAACACTAACACCTGTAAGCCACATCAATGGAGCGAAGGTATATCCCAGAATGAATTGTAGTGACAACCCTTCATATTGGCCCTTGGTCCCCTCTGCAATCAGATCATTGAGCGTTGTCCACTGACCTATCTTGCCAACTATAAAATTGAACATAGCAATAAATGCTATAAAAGCCAGCAGCATACCCGCCACATTAACAGCCAGTTTTATACCTTCACTTGTACCATTGGTAATAGCATCCAAAACGTTGCTGCCAATTTTGTCGCGGTTAACATCAATTTGTTTATTGATGGCTTCAGTTGGAGGCACCAACATCTTTGAAAATACAATTGCAGCCGGAGCTGCCATGATTGATGCTGCGAGAAGGTGTTTTGCAAATTCCAGGCGTAATGCCGGGTCATTTCCTCCCAGCAATGCAATATAAGCGGCCAAAACTCCTCCTGCCATTGTAGCCATACCACCTGTCATTACCAGCAGGATTTCCGACTTGCTCATCTTTTCAAGATAGGCTTTAATCATCAGGGGGGATTCCGTTTGTCCAAGGAAAATATTTCCTGCTACTGATAATGCTTCAGCACCCGATATCCTTAAAGCTTTGGTAAAAAGCCAGGCCAGTGCCCATACAACTTTCTGAATGATACCCCAATAAAAAAGCAGGCTGGTGAGTGCTGAAAAAAATATGATGGTGGGCAATACCTGAAACAGGAATATAAAACCATATGTTTCAGCATTCATAAGGTCTCCCAACAGAAATTCACTGCCTGCCCTGGTGAAATCAAGAATTTTAATAAATATCTGCCCAAAGAACTCAAACAGGACCCGTACGAAAGGAACATATAAAACTCCTATTGCCAATATCACTTGTATTGCCAGCCCGGTTAAAACAGTTGCCCACGGAATATTTTTACGATCTGAACTCATCAAAAAACCCAGGGCCACCAAGGCAGCCATGCCTAACAAGCCCCGGAATAAGGTTGTCATAGAATAAGGCTTTTCCCTTTTTTGGGATAGCAATACTACTGAAGTATCTGCCGGGGAGGGTGTGCTGTCAATATGAATGTTTTCTTTTCGTGGTTGTATGGGATCAGTGGTTTGAGCCTGGAGGGGTTCAAATGAGAAAATGCCGGTAAGGAGTACCAGCAGAAACATAATTTTTTTCATAAGAAAATAATTGTTTATAACAGCCTTATGGAACTCGCATGACTAATTTTAATCTCCTTTTGTATTTTCTTTACCATGCTCGTTTCATCTAAGTGGGTTAGTTTTTCTTCCGGTTGTTTATCTCATCTCTGATGATAGATGCCTTTTCGTAGTCTTCATTCTGTACTGCCTCATTTAATAAATCATCAAGTTCCTGCATGGTATAATGAGAAAAAGGGGATGATTCTCTGGGTTCGGATTTTTTCCGTGACGATCCCTGACGTGCAGGCTTGGGTTCTTCTGCCTCCAGTACAATTCCTGCCTTCGAAAGTATCTCTTCTGTAGTGTATATGGGACATCTGAACCGTATGGCAAGAGCTACAGCATCGGAAGTGCGTGAATCAATACGAATTTCCTTCCCATTCATTTCACACAGTAACTCAGAATAGAAAATCCCTTCTTCCAGTTTGTGAATCACAACCTCAAGAAGTACAATATTAAAGGCTACAGCGATATTTTTAATCAGATCATGTGTTAGCGGTCGTGGAGGTTTCAACCCTTCAAGCTGAATCGCAATTGCTTGTGCTTCAACGGGCCCGATAATAATCGGAATCCTTCGGTCTCCTCCCTCTTCTGCTAATACTAGTGCGTATGCGCCTGATTGTGTTTGACTTACGGATAACCCCAGAATATTCAGTCGTATTTTTTGCATTCTTCTACTAAATCTGGTTTTTATTGCAATAAGCAAATATAAGAATGATTTTCATTTTTTTTCGGATATGGAATATGATTTATTCCCAATCATCTTATGGGAACAAAACATTAACCATTGAAAAATGTTTGATCAATACTTGCCAATGTGCTAAAAATAACTACTTTTGCAGTCCAAATTTTAGAATCGTTCAGGCTCAGTAAGAGGAACTCACATGGATTCCCGCCTGCCGGTGTAATTGTTAAAGAATAACTTATGTACGCGATTGTGGAAATTGCAGGACAACAGTTCCGTGTTGAAAAAGACAAAAAACTGTATGTGCATCGTTTAGATGCTGCCGAAGGAGATTCGGTAGATTTTGCAAATGTAATGCTCATCGGAACCGATAGTGGTGTTTCTGTTGGTACTCCGGTTATCGACGGAGCAAAAGTGACTGTAAAGGTACTGGGTCACCTTAAAGGAGACAAAGTGTTGGTGTTTAAAAAGAAACGCCGTAAAGGGTATCAGAAAATGAATGGCCATCGCCAGCAGTTTACCCAGGTACAAATTGTTGATATAGTTGGATAACGAAAAAAATTAAATTACCATGGCTCATAAAAAAGGTGTAGGTAGTTCGAAAAACGGACGCGAATCGGAAAGCAAACGACTTGGCGTAAAAATATACGGAGGCCAGGTTGCAAAAGCTGGTAATATTTTAGTACGCCAGCGTGGAACTCAACATTATCCGGGCGAAAACGTAGGAATTGGTAAAGACCATACCCTTTTCGCTTTAACCGACGGAACAGTTGTTTTTCAGAAAAAAAGGAAAAATCGTTCTTATGTTTCAGTTGAACCTGTAGTTGATGCAAATGTAGATGTTGCTGAAGCTCCTGTTTCTGCTCAAAATACTGAGGCTGAAGCTTAAGGCAACTTTATGGCAGTTAACTAGTTGTTTAAAAACATACTGCATTTACGGGTTGTTCCTGTAAAATTGAATGAAAAATCTCTTGCTGATATCCGGCAGGAGATTTTTTTATGCCCGCATACTTTATCCATCTCCTCGTTTGGAATGTGTCCAGGCTGATGAGAAGGTATGGTATTAAAAGAACTAAGGGTGTAATACCTGAACACTTTAATGTTGAGGTGAGGTATTTAATCTTCAGATTTACCGGTAATTCAATCTTATCTTTACTAGTGATACATTTAAACTCAATTATTGCTCCTCCTAATAGTTTCATTTATTAGTTTTGCAACAACAAATTTGTACAATATGCTTAACCTGAAATTCATCCAGGATAACCCGCAGGCGGTTATTGATAAACTTAAAAAGAAAAATTTTAACGCCGATGAAATAGTCGGTGACATTGTTGACCTGTACCGGCAAAAAAATGAAGCCCAGCAAAAAGCGGATCAGGCTAAGGCTGAAATGAACCGAATATCAAAAGAAATAGGCCTTTTGTTCAGAGAAGGGAAAAAAGAGGAAGCAGATGCGGCTAAAACTCGTACCTCGGAACTAAAGGATACCATCAAACAACTGGATGGGCAGTTTGAGGAGATCGAAAAGAAAGTGGCTGAACTTCAAGTGCTGCTGCCAAACCTGCCTCATGATTCTGTTCCTGAAGGTAAAGGTGCTGAGGACAATGAAATTGTATCGTCAGGTGGGCTGATGCCTTCACTTACCGAGGATGCATTCCCTCACTGGGAACTGACTCAGAAATATGGATTAATAGATTTTGAGTTAGGTGTGAAAATTACAGGTGCCGGATTTCCGGTTTACCGGGGGAAAGGGGCACAATTGCAACGTGCTTTAATCAATTTTTTCTTAGATGAGAACCGAAGGGCAGGATATGAAGAGATTCAGCCACCGCTGGTGGTTAATGAAGCTTCGGGCTTTGGTACCGGCCAGCTGCCCGACAAGGAAGGACAGATGTACCATGTGACGGGCGATAACTTGTACCTGATTCCTACTGCTGAGGTGCCTGTAACAAATATCTACCGTGATGTGATTCTTGATGCCCGCGATCTCCCGGTGAAAAATACGGCATACAGTGCCTGCTTCCGTCGTGAAGCCGGCTCGTATGGTAAAGATGTCCGCGGACTGAACCGCCTTCATCAGTTCGATAAGGTGGAAATTGTTCAAATAGCGCATCCCGATAAATCCTACGAAATTCTTGAAGAAATGGTAGCCCATGTAGCCGGACTTATTGAGAAGCTGGAATTGCCCTATCGCATTGTGAGGTTGTGTGGTGGCGATATGAGTTTTACTTCAGCGCTTACCTACGATTTTGAAGTATGGTCGGCTGCCCAGAAAATGTGGCTGGAGGTAAGCTCGGTTTCCAATTTTGAAGCCTTCCAGGCCAACCGGCTCAAGCTGCGCTATCGCGATGAAAATTCTAAAAAGCCACAACTTGCGCATACGTTAAATGGAAGCGCGTTGGCATTACCTCGTATTGTTGCAGCCCTGCTTGAAAATAACCAGGCCCCCGCCGGAATAGCTATTCCTAAGGCATTGGTGCCGTTTACAGGTTTTGAAAAAATTTAAGGTTTGAGTATTTTTGGTTATAACCCAACTTAGAAATTATAGAATTATGGTGCAAAGCCCGTGAATCATCTTCACGGGCTTTGCATTTTTCAAAAGCTGGAAATTCTTTGCATTTTGTTCAACAAAAGGTCAATCAGGGGGACAAAAAAGAGGTACTTTTTTATTCACTTCATAAGGGTTTCTTCGATACAAGTTCGATACAAGTTCGATATTTCTTCCATGTTGACTTGATTTCGATCGAAGATGCATCGAAGGTGAATCGAAGGGGATA
>DASRQG010000560.1:0-2316 GCA_035645995.1 Mariniphaga sp.
CCAATACTATAGGTAAACTACTATTATCGCTTCCCCACAAAAGTGCAAGGTTGTAATAATATACTCCCCTCAGAAAATAAGCCTGTCCAAGAATCCTGTTCTTTTCATTTACGTCGTTAAACTCAATTTCGGGAACATTAAATAACACCTGATTTGCTCTGAATATAGCTTCATAGAAGTCCCTGTATGTCCAGCTGTTACCTTCCCAAAAGTTGTAATTCCTGTATTGAAATTGAGTCCATTCCTTTAATTCTGCCCAAGGGCTCTGGCTAAAACCTTCATCTGAAGTAAGATCCAGACGAAACCATAACCATCTGCTGTATGTTCCGGGTTTGTAAAACATATTGTAAACAGCGTTAATCCCGTACTGCGCATCAGCCTCTGTCTTCCAGAATGTTGCTGTTGTTATCGTGTTCGGATTGTCCACATTAACATCACATGCATTTATTATGAAAATAGTTAGTAGTATAAATATGATTTTTTTCATTGTAAAAAGTTTTCTGAGTGTTAAAATGATATTTGTGCTCCAAAAGTTACACCATAAGGGTTAGGATAAGATCCACCATCATAACTTCGATCCCAGATGCTTGTATTAAGAAATTCCGGGTCTAATCCTGTATATGAGGTAAACGTAATCATGTTCTGAGCATTTACATATATACGGATGTCACTAAACGTACTGCCTAATATTGATTTTGGAAGATTATATCCCAAAGCAATCTGTTTTACTTTTAAATAACTGCCGTTCTCCAGCCATCTGTCCTGATCACCGCGAACATTGCGTGAGTCTGCATAAATTGGACGGGGATCTTTTGCATTTGGATTATCAGGAGTCCATGGATCGTAACTTGCCCTGTAATTTGAATTATCATCAAAACGGTCAAATGCGCTCCTCGGACCGTTGAACGACTTGTGTCCAAAGGCTCCTCCTAACTGAAACTGCAGGTCAAAATTCTTATAATCGAATCCCAGATTCATACCCAGCTGAAATTTTGGTATTGTAGATCCTGAATGTTGTCTGTCAGCATCTGTAATCACACCGTCATCATTAAAGTCTATAAATCTAACATCACCAGGTCTGGCATTTGGTTGAATAACTCTGCCTTCACTGTTTGTATGTGCGGTAACCTCTTCCTGCGTACGGAATAATCCGTCAGTTTTAATAAGATACCATTCACCAATCGGTTCTCCTACTTTCGACTTAGTATTCCATTCTGTGAACTCTTTACGGCCATATCCTAATTCAAGAATTTCATTCTTAATGTATGAACCGTTTACATTTATATCATATCCAAAATCTCTTCCTATCCTATCTCTCCATGTTGCAGAAACTTCAACACCTGTATTCCGTAATGAAGCTGCATTAACTACGGGATTACCTCCATTGTTACCGGTAACCATTAATATCTGCATCGGTGTAAGCACATCTCTTGTATCTTTAATGAAATAATCGAGATTCAAACTTAGCTTGTTATTCAATAAAACAGCATCAAAACCTGCATTTACCTGACTCAGTTTTTCCCATTTCAAATCAGCGTTGGCAAGTCTAATCTGAGTCATACCTGTATTTAAATCCTGATTTGTTCCAAATATTGCCTGTGGAAATACAGTTATAAAAGAAACCCAGTCCCACACTCCAATATTTGATGTTCCCAGTATACCGTAATTGGCTCTGAATTTAAGATCATTTATCCATGATACATCAAAAAAGTCCTCTTGGCTTATTCTCCATCCGGCTGAAACCGAAGGAAAATAACCTACCCTTGTATCTGGAGAGAATTTAGAAGATTCATCCCTGCGTAATGTAGCACTAAACAGGTATCTCTCATCATAATTATAGTTTACACGGCCAAATATTGAGTAAAGCTTCTCTAAGTCGGTGTAATTACCCGTCTTAGGGTTTGTTAATGCCGCATCAAGGTTTGTAAAATAATCATTTCCTTTCATCAACACATCATTTTTTGTACCCCAGATCTGCTCGTAGTTGGAGGTTTGGTAACTGAGACCAACCACCGAACTTATATTGTGCAATCCAAATGTTTGATTGTATTCGAGAGTATTATCAAAAACCAGACCCTGATATTGTGCCTGATTTTTATTTAAAGAGGAGGGGTCAAATGGCTGGTTATATGTCCAGTAACCTTCCTTACGCAAATAAGAATGCGAGTCGTTACTGAAATCAAATCCAAGATTAAACCTGTATTTCAATACTTTCATCAGCTCCAGCTCGGTAAAAAGGTTTCCCCTTACACGAAGGTTACTGTTTTTTGTATCTTCAAAATCTTCCTTGGCAAATGGGTTTGTTCCAAAGGTTAC
>DASRQG010000561.1:0-2786 GCA_035645995.1 Mariniphaga sp.
TGAACAAGAACAATAAATGTTTTAACCCATCTTTGAAAGTTTGATAGGCACGTTTAAAGGATTGCTTTTATAATTTCAGGGTTTTCATCAGGATTTGTTTTTAACCCCTTCAATTCAATTCGTTCATTTCCTTCTCCAATATATACAGTATAGGTGCCTTCTTTATAAAGTGCCGGTTGTATTACATCACTCTTGAGCCGGTATATCTGAACCGTTTCAGCTGTCTCTTCATCTACAATTTGTATCAGTTGGTTTTCCTTAGTAGTAATAATTTTTGGAAGCAGATATTGTGCACCTTTTCCCAGATTATCAAATTGAGAGATTGTTAAAGGCCACCCCGGGAATTGGTCCCTAATTGGATTAGGGTTTTTAACATCTGCCTTAAAACGCCAGGCATCCATCGTAATGCTTCTGTCATTCTTGTTGAAAGTTATCATCCCAAACCCTGATGATCTAAGTTGAGCATTATTGTATCGACCGGAATTATCAGTAGTTATTTTTCCGGGATTTCCAACAGCATAAACATAGTTTAAATTACCAAAAGCATCCGGGTATCTGCCGGTATTGGGATAATCATGTTCAGGCCTGTCGGTAACCGGTACATTTAATTCATCAGGAAGGAACCATCTTAGGTAATAATTGCATATTGCAGGAGTATTGAAACTCCAGCCTGCATCCTGATAATCATTTATACCATATTGTACCAATGTAGGCAGATGCTGGTCACCATTTATATGTAGCGCCGATACTTTCCGCATTAAGGTGATGACACTGTCTCTCTCCGCTTTCGGCCATCCTCCCGAATCCAGATCCCCATAAAGATAATTTTCCAGGCTGCCATGATGAGTGGCTACATTGGCAAATACAGTCTGAGAAAGAAGTACTTTCATATCTGTATTCTCCCAATCCATGACCCAGTCATTCAAAAACTTCATTTGCCGTTCTCCAATTAATTCAACGCCTTTCTTATCGAGAAAAGATAAATCTTCACGTGGAGCCTTCATATGATCGTGTCGTCCCTCCCAATCAGATACACTTTCGGGACCGGTTTTAAAAATGCGGTCACTTATAATTGCAAAACTTATGCGGCCGTATGTCAATCCGGTATACCAGACACTCATGCCCTGTTCAATGGGAGTGGGATCGTATGGATCTGGTAAGTGTCCGGTTTGTGTTCTGTTAACAACATTAACCATATCTACAGTCTGCATAAATCCCCTTGTATCTGAACTTCCTGCGCCTCCGGGTTTTGCAATTCCTCCCTCACCCCACAAATTTCCATGAAACACATCATGGTCATCGGGGGTACAAATCGTTGGGCGGTCACGCATTAAATCACCAAAAGCCCAGCCAAACATGTAATATTTTCCAAGATAACTTAAAATAGATACATCAACAGGCTCCCTTTTTACCGGATAACCCCCATTGGGTTCGTAGATCTGATCTCCTGAGAAATATAAGAGATCGGGTGACAGTTCGGTTAAATTATTTACCAGTGGAGTGTAGGGAAATCCGGATGTATATTGGCAGGTAAGTGCTCCTAATTTCAGTAGGCGGTCTTGCGGGTCTCTCCTGATTGTACCGGTGTAGTATGTTTCTGTTTCAGTGCCTTTTTTGTCTTTTTCAATATATTCTACCCTATATTCTACATTCCGCGTTGCATCCCAATTATCGAGTTGAAAAACAGCTGTACGTGAATCCGGATCAATAGTAGCAGTAGCTGCGTTTCTCCATGAAAATCCCTGGCGCAGCTGTAATGTAACCTCTTGATTATCTTCTTCTCCTACAGGAGGAAACAATGCCATTAATTTTACCTTATTCTTGTTTAAGGTATACATGGTCCAAAGTATGGGCCCAAAAGAATTTTCCGGTTTCTCTTCTACTTTAGTGCCTGTTAATTTTAAATTGTCGAAAGAAAAGCTTGAATTACCGGGCTTTTCGTTTTCCCCTATATGCATATTAGCTGCTAAAGCAACTAACCCTTGAATATTATCTGTCTCGATGGATAAATCTTTTACACGCAGGCCATTTTGGTCTGTTACCTCCATCTTTAGCCGATGGTCATTTCCTTTGACTGTGATATTGAATTCCTCAAAATCAAATTTAGGTGGCAGGGGCAGTTTGATTTCACCCAAAAATGCATATCCTTTAATACTGACCCCAGCCTGTAATCCTTTTCCAAAATAGCAAACTGCTCTTACATCCTGGTCTTCTTTGTCGGTCAAACCAATCATAAATCCTGCAGAACCCGGCGTACTTCCCTTGTCGGTAAGGCTTATGATTACAGATGCTTCAAATTCCCCGGTTCCGGATGATAAAACTTGTGTTAACAGGTTAACGCGCGATTGAGGAACATTCCCCTTTAGATATAGTTTCCCCTCTTCTATGCTCCAGTCCTCTAAAGGTATCGACCAATAATTCTTGCCGATCCAGATCCTGTTATTTACCTGATTAAAGTTATCAAAGAAAACAACCGGATTGGTGCAGGAAGCAACCGACAAAAGGATAAGTAGTGAAGCCACAACCTTAACTTTCATTGATTCTAAATTTGGTTTTTCTATGTTTATACGTCAGGTAAACTTCTGATTGTAAACCTAACGGTTTTTTCTGTCTAATAAAGTGGATTTTTAAGACGTTGCAATATAACCATAGTTATTATATCTCCCAACTGGTTCAATTAAATTTGAATATTGATCTGATTTCAAGAAGAATACTTTAAGAGGTAATTATTAAACTTCAAATTTTGTTGCCAATGTGAGATTATAATGTTTCCTGTAATAGAATAT
>DASRQG010000562.1:0-2770 GCA_035645995.1 Mariniphaga sp.
CATAGGTAACACACCACACATTCGAATCAACAATTTATATCCTGCTGATTATGAAGTTTGGGTAAAAATGGAAAAAGCCAATCCGGGTGGCAGCATAAAAGACCGTATTGCTTTATCAATGGTTGAAGATGCCGAAAACAGAGGCATTCTGAATAAAGATTCAGTTATTATAGAGCCAACATCCGGCAATACCGGCATTGGATTGGCACTAGTTGCTGCAGTTAAAAAATACAGGCTCATACTTACCATGCCCGACTCTATGTCAATTGAAAGACGTCAGGCTTTAAAAGCCTTTGGAGCAGAACTAGTACTTACTCCACGTGAAAAAGGTATGAAAGGGGCCATTGCCAAAGCAGAAGAATTAGCTGCAGAGATTCCGGGTTCATGGATTCCGTTGCAATTCTCAAATCCGGCCAATGTCGTGGCTCATCGTGAAAAAACTGCCATGGAAATATTAAACGATTTCCCCGAAGGTTTTGATTATGTAATTACCGGTGTAGGTACAGGTGGTCATATTACCGGTGTAGCGGAAGTTCTGAAAAAAGATTTCCCAAAAATTAAAGTATTTGCTGTTGAACCGGTTGAGAGTCCTGTCATTGGTGGTGGAGAACCCGGCCCACATAAAATTCAGGGAATTGGAGCAGGGTTTATCCCTGACATCCTCAATACCGAATTAATTGACGGAACCATTACTGTTACTCAGGAAGAAGCATTCGACTATGCACGTAGAGCAGCTAAGGAAGAAGGCATTTTTGTCGGCATCTCATCCGGTGCATCTTTAGCAGCGGTCGCTAAAAAAATTAAAGAATTGCCTGCAGGCTCACGCATTCTTACATTCTCATACGACCATGGAGAACGTTATCTGTCGATCGAAAATTTATATTAAAAATATTCACTCAATTCAGAGGCTGCTAAAATATAGTAGCCTCTTTTTTTATATCCAAAACTCCAGAGATACACATTCTAACCTTTTATACCATCATTTTTCGACATAAAACCAACAGCTACCTTGGCCTGTCTATACACCCTACCCGGGAACAATAAATGTAATTCGGTTTATTTCCACATATTAATTTTATTCATTAAAAACGACATTATCCAAACTCCAAAACAAGCATTGAATATGAGTCTAAACAGGGTACAACTCCAGACCAACTCCAGACTAAATTCAATTGGGACTGGTCAAAGTATGGGTGAAGTATGGTTTTAATAAGGCCTGCTATAGACCACTTATTTAAATCTTGGAGCAAAAAAAAACCGTCCTACATCTAAATTGCAGAACGGTTTTATTTAAAAATATGTTTATAATCTTACGCCTGAGCAGTTGGTCCTCCGAAAGCCATAGGTGGCATGCCATGTCCCGATCCCGGGACTACATTTTTAATTGTCCCATGAACAGCTTCATACTTACTGATGTTGTCTTGCAAGGCATACATCAATCTTTTAGCATGTTCCGGGGTAAGTATCACCCTTGTTTGCACATTTGCTTTCGGAATACCCGGCATAATCCGAACAAAATCAACTACAAATTCTGAACTTGAATGAGTAATAACTGCAAGATTTGAATAAATACCCTGAGCTACTTCCTCACTTAATTCAATATTTATCTGTTGTTGTTTCTGTTTATTATCTTCCATTGCTCTTTTGTTTAGACGTTTTTCTTAACATCGATCAAACGGTCATATTCTTCTTTAGAACCTACAATCAGATTACGATACTCTTTCAAACCGGTACCTGCAGGAATTAAGTGTCCGCATATTACATTTTCCTTCAACCCGTCGAGGTAGTCGGTTTTTCCATTAATTGCAGCTTCATTCAATACCTTTGTAGTTTCCTGGAAGGATGCAGCCGATAGCCAGCTTCTTGTTTGGAGCGCAGCCCTGGTGATTCCCTGCAGTATCTGACTTGATGTAGCAGCGATGGCATCCCTGGCTTCAACCAGCTTTCTATCTCTTCTTCTCAGCTGAGAGTTTTCATCTCTTAGTCTGCGAGCTGAAATAATCTGACCGGCTTTCAAACCTTCGGCATCTCCAGGTTCTATTACAACCTTCTTATTCCATATCCAGTCGTTTTCAGACAGGAATTCATTTTTATCAACAATTTGTTTTTCGAGGAACCGAGTATCACCCGGATCGTCAATTTCAACTTTACGCATCATCTGACGAATAATAACTTCGAAATGTTTATCGTTAATCTTCACACCCTGCATACGGTATACGTCCTGAACTTCATTCAGGATATACTCCTGCACAGCTGTCGGGCCTTTTATTGCAAGAATATCAGAAGGAGTAATTGCTCCGTCGGACAAGGAAGTACCGGCTCTTATGTAGTCGTTTTCCTGAACCAGTATCTGTCGTGACAATGGAACCAGGTATTTCTTAACATCGCCCGTTTTTGAGGTTATTATAATTTCCCTGTTACCACGTTTAATTTTACCCAATGAAACTTCACCATCAATTTCAGAAACCACCGCCGGATTGGAAGGGTTCCTTGCTTCGAATAACTCAGTAACTCGTGGCAGACCACCGGTAATATCGCCAGCTTTACCAGCAGCTCTTGGAATCTTCACCAGCACAGTACCAGCTTTTACCTCCTGATCTTTCGATACGGAAAGGTGGCCTCCTACCGGCAGGTTATAGGATCTGATCATGTTTCCATCTTGATCCATAACTTTAAGCGTAGGATTCTTGGTCTTATCCCTGGTTTCAATAATAACTTTTTCGCTATAACCGGTCTGTTCATCCGATTCTTCACGGAAAGTAATATTTTC
>DASRQG010000563.1:0-6411 GCA_035645995.1 Mariniphaga sp.
TATATTTATAATCAGATTCAATGGACTTAAGCTGATTATCCCACCACTTATCTGCCTCAAGTACCAAAAACAGATCAGGCTTATATTTTTTCACCAGATTAATAAGGAGCTCCGCTTTTCGATTGGGCTGAAATACATTGCTGACTAAAATTGAAAATGAATCTTCTGTTTCTCCACCTTTATAAGTTAAAACCTGTTTAGGAGCAAATACTGTATACCAATAAACCTTTCGTACCTGATAAATGAAGCTTATTAGAAGTGCACCTGTCATTAAATAATGCCATATTCTGGAATAATCATAAAATATAAAGCTGGCAATAATTAACACGAGAAGCATAAAGCCAATCTGCAGGCGCGGAAAATCAAACATTCTTACCCACCAATACCCCCAATTTAGAAGTGTTATAAATGTGCCAAAAACAAAGAATAATGATAATACAACAATCAGAATATTCAATAAAATCACGGTTCAAACGGTTTTATAATTTCTTTAATCAAATCTGCCATATTTCAGGCAGGGCATCCTATATTTCAAATTATACGGTTCAGTTTATAAAAAATAGCCGGTAATAATACCTGTATATGATTGTTGACAAATGGTAATTTTGATAAATACAAAATTAATACCTCCTGCATTTTCTATTCTGTGTTAAAATAAACAAAATCACTATAGTTTATGTTTTAAGTTTTCATTACCAACACATGAAATTCAGAAAAAAAGTTGAACATATAAAACGTTATAAAGACCTGGCATGGCTTCTTTATAAGTATGGCCAATCGGATATCGTCAAAAAAATGGATATACCAGAACCTGAATTTGAAGAAGATTTTGCTAAAGATTCGAAAGCAGAAGACTTACCCAATGATTTGGAAAAATTAGGCCCGACCTATGTTAAACTTGGGCAATTTCTTTCAACCAGGGCTGATTTCCTGCCACCCAGGTATCTTAAAGAACTTACAAGACTTCAGGATAAGGTACAGCCAATTCCGGCTGATGAAATGGAAAGGATACTAACTAATGAGCTGGATACTCGTATCTCCAAAGCTTTTGAACATTTTGAATATACTCCATTGGCATCAGCCTCGCTTGGCCAGGTACATTTTGCACAACTGAGAGGTGGAAAACCGGTAGCAGTAAAGATTCAACGTCCAAATATAAGGGAGCAAATATTTGACGATCTCGATGCTTTTCAGGACATAACCGATTTTCTGGAAAAACATACTGCCTTAGGCAAACAACTTATGATTCATGCTACTCTTGAGGAGTTTAGGAAAGCCATCACTAAAGAGCTCGATTACCTTCAGGAGGCACAAAATCTTATCACTCTGGAAAGAAACCTGAAGGAGTTTCCACGGATTATTATCCCTTTACCAATAATGGATTATACGACATCGAAAATTCTTACCATGGATTACATCCAGGGTAAAAACATCAATAAATTATCACCTCTCGGACAAATTGAACTGGATGGTGAAGCACTTGCTGAAGAACTGTTTAAGGCGTACCTGCAACAAATATTAATTGACGGCTTTTTCCATGCTGACCCACATCCGGGAAATATTTATATTACTGATACCGGCAATCTGGCTCTCCTTGATTTAGGTATGATTGCACGCGTATCGGAAAAATTAAAAGCAAAACTGATACGAATTTTAATTGCAGTTAGTGAAGGTGATGGAGAAAAGGCAGCTAACTGGACTTTGGCTATAGGAGAAAAGAAGGAAAAAGCCAATGAGAAACAATTTATCCGGGAAGTAACTGACCTTATTAATGAAACCAGTAACAATACATTGGAGCATATAGAAGTAGGACGTTTGATACTGGAGATTACACGAATTTCGGCGAACAATAATATACGGTTGCCCGACGAAGTAATCATGCTGGGAAAAACCTTCATGAACCTCGATCGTGCAGGCCGAAAACTTCATCCCGATTTTGATCCAAATGAATCATTACGAAAAAATGCTCCTAAGCTGATAAAAAAGATTATGTCCGACAGTTTTAAAAGAGGGAACATCTATGAAGTAATACTTGATACAAAAAACATATTGGAGAATCTTCCGGCACGGATCAATGATATTTTAAATGCGATGGCCGGAAATCAATTTACAATCAACACAAAAATTGTTGATGAGCATGATTTCATAAGCGGCATAAAGGAATCGGCCAATCGGCTCACCATTGGAATCATACTTGCTGCATTAATTATAGGGGCATCTTTGATGATGCGAGTCGAAACATCATTTCAGGTTTTTGGATACCCCGGCCTGGCAATTGTATTTTTTCTACTTGCTGCAATTGGAGGAATTATCCTAATTCTCAGAACACTATTCCGACACTAGGATTAAACTTGATATTTTCTAAACGTTTATTCTTCGATGCCTGGCATTTATAAGTGTGTATACACCATACAATAATAAACCCAGAGCAATAATTCCAAGCATTAAGGCTCCAAATTCATTCTGCAGAAAGTCAAACGCTTCACTTGTTCCTCCACTTCCATTTGAATTATTTCTGAATGCAGCTCTGAACGTCAGATAAGCAATTATACCGATTACTATTCCACGGGCTGTATATCCTGCTATTCCGGAAACAACCATCAGCTTTTGTGTTTTGTCACTAAAATGCTGTTCCTGAATCTTCTTTCTATATTCGCCTGAATAGGCTCTATAAATCTGGTAGATTGCTTTTCCTAAATAAATACAGGCAATAATTCCAACGATCCATTGACCATATCTTTGACTTAAAGCTTTTGATATCATAGAGTTGCCCCCTCCGTTAGAACCGGAACCCGAACCAAACAACAACTCAACTGCACTAAAAGCTAAAATACCATAGATGATTCCACTGGAAAAATAGCCAATCCGAATACCTATTCCCTTGGCATCATTTCCCTTACCTTCCGGATCACCAAATGTTTGATAAAACCTCCAGAAGACATAAGCTGCCAAACCGACAGCTGTAGCAGCCAATAACATCTGCCCAATGGTACTTTCGGAAAGAAAATCCAGGACTCCATTGGTAACCGATTTTTTTCCACCCATACCTGCAGCTGCCAACACAGTTAACCCACCAAGCAAAATATAAACAAAACCTTTTGTGGCTATGCCATACCGTATAACATTTTCTTTATCCATGATGTATATAAAATGCTATAATAACAACTATCAGAAGGATAAATGTTTACAGGAAGAAGAAGAAAACTGTCATTTGTTAAAAAAAAATTACAACATCTCAGAAACGAACCTTATTGGAGTTAATAATTATTGACAAAGAAAGTTCAAAATTTAAATACTTTTCAAGCGCAGGTTACATAAATCCCAGATATTATACTCTAAATAAAATGGAACAGGTGAATATTATCTAAAATAAATAACAAAGTTATTTTACCGGCTCATTCAACAACCAGAGCAAAGGATTTCTTATGGGCAGGTTTCGTAATACTTCACCTGTTTCGGGATATCCGTCCAGAGTTTTCCATAGCGCAATATATTCAGGCTTGTCATATGCTCTTCCTGCGAAAAGAAGGAATGGATGTCTAACCGGCCATTCATCCCAATACATTACATCTTTTTCATAAGGCCATGCAGACTTATCCTGAACATACGGATAAAGGAATTCAGCTCCTTTCTCCATATCTTTACCATTCACACTATAAGCATATAAGTTAATATTCTGATCAGAAAGAATTTCAGCAGCGGTCATAAAAGCATCAAGATTAAATAATGAATAACCATAAGGTTTGGTGCGACGAATTTCCAATGGAAAGGAACCATTTTCTGCCATTTGGTTGGGTAACAAAATGTTTTTAAAACGATCGCGGCAAAGTTTTAAAACTTGTTCGTTGCCGGTTAACCGTGCAAACGCACCCACTTGCATTACCCAGCAAGTAGCATGGTTATTCTTTGTATTCATTTCATCAATACCATAAGGATGGGTGGTCAACCACTCAACAAACTGACTAAACCAGGCCTTAACTTCTGCCAGAGTTTCTGTTGACAACTTGTTATTATGTTCGAGTATTTCTACCGATCGTGCAACTTCCACTAAATGTATGGCATCAATAATACCTATGCCACGACCGGTAACCCTGCCTTTGATGGCTTGTGCATAATTCAGGCTGGGATTCATCCGGGTTTCCGGATTAACGAACCAAGCCTCCAGATGGTCGGTAACTGAATCAACAAACTTCTCGTCCCCTGTTAGCAAATAGGCTGAGGTAAGCGTTCCGGTCATCATACTGAACCGTATCATAGCCAACCGGTGTGCTACAAAATTATCGGGATTGGTTTCACCGTCCCGCTGTATATAAGGTCCCTCAGGATTTTCAGGGTCGGGCCACCAGTAATCACCTTCCGAATAAAAATCGTTTATGCCTCCTGCACTCCGTTCACTTGAAGCTGCAGTAACTGTTACTGGTATACTATCGGCATAACTGGTTGCTAATTCAACAATATACTGTTGTTCTTCTTCAGTAATATATGGAACTTCTCTCCTATTATCTGAACAACTACCCATTAAAAATATCAGAAAAAAAAGAACTGGCAGAAAAAAGTTTTTTTTGTACATCATAATTAATTGCAAATTACTTATTTTCAATTTTTAAAAATTTCAAAATATTTAGAAACTGTTAACACGTATGTCAATCACATTCATACCCGGGTTTAATATAAACATACCTTCTGTATTGTTGATTGTTTTGCCGTTTAAGGATATTACCTGTTGAGAAGTCCCCTCATGGATAAAATTAGCCGTCATATTAGATGGTAATTTAATTTTAAACTGCTTTAAATTTCTGTTCAACATCCTATATTCACCTGCTATAGTACCTTTTATTGTTGGTATTTTAATACTACTTGTTTTCAGGGTACTCATCTGAGGTTTTATTTCAGCCACTCCGTAGCCCGGAGTAAAAGGTTTAACGCCCCACATATATCGTGGAATAATATTTGCCGGAGCTGCACCCCAGGCATGGTTCCAATCAGAATTGGGTTTATACTTCATATCCCAAGCTTCCATTGAAACCGTTGATCCAACCTTAATCATGTTATACCAACTCCTGTCGTGTGTTGCAGTCATTAAATCAAGAGCATAATCCTCATCGCCTGCATTATAAACAGCCTCCATAAGATATTGAGCCGCATATACACTGCAAGCCATTCCACGGGATTTTATATGATTAACCACCTTTTGCTTCCGTGCTTCAGGAACAACCCCAAATGCCAGGGGAAACATATTTGCATGAATCGAACCGTGGCCGGTGCCTATCCCATCAACATAATATCCGTTTTCATTATCATAAAGCTTCTCATTGATAGCCTTCCGAACTCTTGCTGCACGATATTCAAAATCAAGCTCATCTTCAGGTTTGCATAATAATTTGGCAAACTCAGCCATAATCTTCATATTACCATAATACATTGAATTCACTACTGTGTTCACAGAAGTAAACACAAAGCCATCATCTTCACCCATAACTCCACCAAAACCTCCCTTTTGGGGCCAGTCCACAATATCCCTTAATCGTTGAGTGGTGTCAGCAAAGCCCAGGTTCATCATCAGTTCACCAGTATGACCTTTTGATTCCACAGAAATAAAACCATCATCCATTTCAAGAGCCATTAAGGTCTTATGTTTTAATGGTTCATAATACTTCTCAATTAATTCAGTATTTCCGGTGTACATATAATCCTGATAGAACAACAAAGCAACATGTAACTGCCATTCAGTGGGCCAGGTTGGCTTTTCCATAAAATATTCAATAGTCTTTCGCGCAATTGCATACTCTTTATCGACCGAATAATGACTTAACTGATTCAGATATGCATCAGCTTCGTAAGGAATTCTTTCCCTGTCACCATCAATATAAACACCGGCAAAAGTTGTTACTTTTTGCGAATACTTACACATTTCCCAAATCTGATTTAAAATTGAATCAGAACTTGAAAATGAACTGGTAGTATCATCGAAATAATTGAAATAGGCTATCTGTACAACATCATCAGGCCCCGAAGCCTTACCGCCTTCTGAACCATAAACATTCCCTTCCACCTCTACATATCTGAAAGGCATTACTACCGGAAATGAATCAGGCAACGCAACTGCCATATGATTGGTATTTCGTTTATCAGGTACCAGTTCAATTTGAAAGGTATTTTTACCGGGAACCATCTTCACCTGAACTTGCTGATAGCGAATACTTCCTCCGGGTTTGCGATCAATCCGGCCATCAAGTAGTTTTTCACCTAAATGAACTGTAATTGATTCTTCCTTCTGTAACTCATAATTCAGCTCAAGGGTTCCGAATGCCGCTTTACCAAAATCATAAAAATAATGACCATCACTCAATGTTCTGTAGGCGACAGGGTTCATTCTTTCTACCTGAAACCAGTTCCCTGTTGTGATATCAC
>DASRQG010000564.1:0-2530 GCA_035645995.1 Mariniphaga sp.
GTCTGGTTTTGCCAAAGGAATTGCACAAGGAACCCGGGTAAAACAGGGACAGGTAATAGGATATGTCGGTTCAACCGGATTATCAACAGGACCACACCTCGACTTTCGTGTCTTTAAAAATGGCTCTCCTGTTGACCCACTTAAAGTGGAAGCACCTCCCGTAGAGCCGGTAAACAAAGATAAAATGAATGTGTATATAGCAATGAAAGATTCGTTAATGCTGGAACTTAAAAAGATTAATTGGGCCCCTGCATTGCTGGCAGAGACAAAAAATATTAATAAAAAATAAAACATACGACAAGTTTACCACCATTACAAATTGGGGTTCATAAACTGATTAAGCATTTTTGGTTACCCCCGGCACCCTAAATATTTTTATACCCCAGTGGTAAAACTATATTTATTTTTACTGACAGGTAATTTATGCCTGATGGGCTTTATGCTAATTTTCAGACTCATTACTTAGGGAACAGAAAAATTCATGTATAAGAACTTCTTATAATCTAATGCGTTTTATTATAAAATAGAACTATGTACATAGAGATCCTTAAAGATTATATCGAGAATAAGATTAAAAAACATGAAGACCCGAGTACAACTCAAGGAAAAATTTCTATCCATCTTCCTGTGCATGTATCACTTGTTAATATTTTTTTGTGCGATCTCATCGCCTCATCAAATGGATTAAAAGATTTTAATGTTATTGAATTAAACAACCTCCACCACAATGAATTTACAGTAAAGATCGATCATAAAAAAATTACTAAAACACTTCGTTGCAGAATAAAAGATGTAGGATATAATGATTTTTCCGAAGCATTAATTATAATTGAATTTTTAGAAGGATTACGTTTTTATGAAAAAATGGCTATTAAATCAGCTTTAGCATTTCAAAGAGGTTGGCAAAAATTAAAAATTAAGATGCAGGATTCATCTGAATCTGAAACACCTTCCGAATCAATAATTGATTTTAATTCAAATGGAATAGTAATTAATGTCACACAAGCCATCAGGAATCAGGATCTTGACTTATTTAATTCAGTATTAAAATTTGGAGATGTTTCAACAGAAGATAATCAATTGATAATTGATTTTAATTTAGGACTTTAAATTATGAAAGCAATAATAGACCGTTTAATAAACAACAGGCTGGATGATCTAAAAGGCCTGTCAGTTGAGGGGGAAATACCTTTAACAGAAGACTTTATCAACGAATTACTTCAGGCTTTCCTACATAATAAAAATTCAGGAAATGTCAACCTAATTTCAAAACCTTCATCAGCAGCTAATGAATTAAATATTAGTCAACTGATGGAGAGCCTCGACCATAAAGATGTTAAAGTTGAATTTCGGGAAAAAGTAGTAGTATTAAAATTAAACTTAAAGAAAAACAGGTAAAAAGTGACCGACAAAAGCCATAAAAATAATTAAGGCTGGCCTTTAAAAGTACAGCCTTAATTATCCAAACAAGTTAAGAAGATGACTATTAAGTCGTTTTTTCGGTAAAATATTTATAAAACAAAGGAATTGTTTTTATCCCGTTTAAAAATTGTTCTACAGGATAGTTTTCATTGGGTGAATGTATTGCATCAGATTCGAGGCCAAAACCCATTAATACAGATTTAATTCCAAGTACTTCCTCAAATGTTGAAATAATTGGGATACTTCCTCCTGAGCGAACAGGAACCGGCCTTTTTCCATAAACTTCAGTATATGCCTTTTCAGCAGCTTTATACGCAGGAAAATCGATCGGGCAAACATAACCTTGTCCTCCATGAAGCGGAGTAACCTCAACACTTACGGTATCAGGAGCAATTTTTTCAAAATGTTCTTTAAAAAGAACCGCAATCTTTTCATGATCCTGATTAGGAACCAGTCGTGTTGATATTTTCGCAAAAGCTTTTGACGGTAAAACTGTTTTGGCTCCTTCTCCTGTATATCCTCCCCAGATACCACATACATCAAAAGAAGGCCTGATACCAGTTCTTTCTGAGGGAGAGAAACCTTCCTCTCCGGCAAGTTCATTTACACCGATTGCCTTCTTGTATTCATCTTCATTGAATGGAGCCTTTGCCAGAAGTTTTCTTTCTTCAGTCGAAACCTCCATCACATCGTCATAGAATCCCGGTATTGTGACTTTGCCCTTCTCATCAACCATACGATTGATCATAGAGCATAAAACATTTATAGGATTTGCCACTGTCCCTCCAAACAAACCCGAATGTAAATCACGATTAGGTCCCGTAACTTCTACCTGCCAGTAGGCAAGCCCCCTCAACCCGGTAGTTATTGATGGAATATCCGGAGCTATCATTGAAGTATCAGATACAAGTATCACATCCGCTTTTAGCATGTCAACATGTTTCCTGCACCAGTCCCCTAAATTTGGAGATCCAATTTCCTCCTCACCTTCAATCATAAACTTCACATTGCAGGGAAGCGTGTTGGTCTTCATCATCAATTCAAAAGCCTTGATATGCATCATACCCTGACCTTTGTCATCATCAGCTCCCCTTCCCCATATCTTTCC
>DASRQG010000565.1:0-5081 GCA_035645995.1 Mariniphaga sp.
AAGTACTGCTGCCAACACTCCAGATGTTTAATATCGCCTAAATCCGCTTTTAAAAGCGATTTCATTTCATGATTTGAAATTGAATACTTAATAATCTGTTTTCCTGTAGAAGTTAATATTATAGCTGCAATCTCATCATCATTGATCCATTCCGGTGAAAAGAAATAACTATTCTGATCTGTTTGAAATCTATCCAACAAAGTCCCGTCATGAATCCGATATACCGTTAAATAATGATTGTGTGAAAAATCTGTTTCCACCACAACTACCTTTTTTCCATCAGGTGAAATTGAGGGATTCAGACTCTTAAATTCCGGTTCAAATTCAATTTTTTTATCAGTTTTTGAATTAAATAATCGAATCAATGAACGTCCACTATGCTGCCAGCGAACATCTCTTATTTGTTCCGACCAAATCACCCAATCGTGAGAATATCCTACCGATTCATTAAAAACAGACCCCGGAATAGCAATTTTAGATTCTTTATTATCATTCAATTCTATTTTTACAAAAGAAGGTATTTCGTCATACGCCGTTTTATAAGAGAATAGTACAGAATCGTTAAGCCAGGAATTATATTTATAATTCGTGAAGAACCGGTTTTTTCCTGTAGCCTCATAATGGGGTATCTGACCATATTGCTTATCTTCTTTCTGCCATTGTATTTTCAGACTATCGAAAACTGATCTGTAGCTTTGTTCAATATTCAATCCGGTTCTCTTTTTTAGCACCTTCTGCATGGGAACAATCGACAATGGATTACTTCCTGCTTTGGTCAAAACCTCCTCCCATAATTCACTACCATGCCTTGCCCTGAGATTACCTGCCAGATAATAACCTAAATTATAATGGTTTGGTACAAAATCGCGATACGATCCAAAAAACGCCTTATCATATGAAAAGACTCCCTTTTCCACCACCTGGGCTTTATGCTCCATCAAAAAAACAGGCAATCTGCCTCTTCCAAAATCACTTAACGCCGTTTCTGCGATTACAGCATCCCCTTCAATAAACCACCAGGGCAAATAAGCTCCAAATGCTAATGCAGTTCCTTGTTCCCCCAATAAATACCGTACCCATCGTGGAAGGTTGTGCTGTATCTTATCCACTTGAACTACATGTCGAAATTCATGAAGTGCAAGCTGTTCCAGCCAATCCTGAGGGTATATCCCTTGATGAGGTGTGGTGAAGAATTCAGCTCTTTTAGGAGCCCATGCAACCATACCATTTGATTGTACAGTTTGAGTATGCAATAATACAGGTATTTTAGCAGGATTATGCTTAAGACTATAGCTGCCAAAAGGATAAACAATGTCCAGGTTACCAGCAAGTTTTTTAGCTTGCTGTTCATAATAATCCGGGAAGATCAACCTGAAATGTTTCGTGTTAATTTGTTTCCATTTTATCGAAGCCGGATCCTGACCAGTTTGATAATATTGCGACCATGCATTGATAAAATTTAATATGATAATGAGTAATAAGATTGACTTTTTCATAAACTCAAATATAATCAATCTAAGCTTTCTCCTTTCAAACTATGAATTTTATCAAGATTATTTTAAAGCAAGTATTTCTGAATCAATTATATATATCGTTAAAAATAAATTTTCCAGGTGCAGCAAAATTATATCTATTCTAAAATCATTGAAGCAAATTGAAATTTCTCTTCAAGTGGTAAATCTTCAATTTTGCACTTCATGCTTCATTTACACCTAAAATTGGAATTGGATTATCAAGTTGATTTTGATTCAGCAGAGTTTGATAGAGCGTGGCAAAGGCAGAATGAATCCACATAAATGATATGATTACACCAAAGAAAAACACCAATAATCCTGCAATAATGATAAGTAATGACAATAAGCCCATACCAAATATTTTCCAACCATGACCCCGGGTCATCTGCCAGCTTTTTTCAACGGCCTCCATAGGTTCCATATTCTTATCCATCACAAGAAAAGGAACAAAAACCAGTCTTACCATAACTATAATGCCCGGTACAATCAGCAGGACAAAACCAATTATTATTAATCCAATTACAATAAGATTGGCAAGTACAATCTTAAAATATTTATTTTTAAACCCTTCAAAAAGTATCATTAAATCTGCTTCTTCATCGCGAATAGCCTTTAAAAACAGGTATCTTTCACCATAATCTATCACAGGCTTGAATAAGAAGGTATAAGCAATTCCAACCAGTGCAACCGGAAATATCCAAAACAAGTTTATCCAATCGAAATTATCCGATTTCCAGGAAACTCCCATTGGGCCATTCAATAAACCGACAATAACCACAGCCAATAGTAAAGTTAAAAAAGCTTTTTCAAACATTTTTTTCCATCCAAAACTAAAACTGCCGGTTATTGTCGGTTGTAAATTGATGTATTGTTTCATAATTCTTTCGCAATAATTCTATATATTCTTATAAAAAGAGTAATAGAAATCGCAGAATCATTACACATTTTTAATGAAATTTCTAAAACTGGTTTTGATCGCAAATAATAAATCAGCATTTTTATTGCAGTGCGAAATTTATTGGTACGGTATAGGATACATTAACTGGTTGTCCTCTTTGATATCCCGGTTTCCATTTTGGTAAACTACTAACAACCCTTAAAGCTTCCATATCAAGTGATGGATCAACTCCACGTGCTATCTTTGCATTTGCAATATTGCCTTCATTATCTACAACAAATGTAACATATACTCTGCCTTCAATTCCATTCTGCTGAGCGACTTCCGGATATTTTATGTTATTTGCAATAAATTGTCTTAATGCACTTTCACCTCCAGGAAACTCAGGCATGTCTTCTACAATAAAAAATATCTGTTCATCTCCTGTTAACACACGCGGGATATTCTTCTTTTTTAAGAGAACCAAATATCCATTACTATCATTTTTTAGATCAAACTCATTACTTCCCGACATCATCCTGGTAACTCGTTCAATATCCGCTGCATTCCCTTCAATTTTTAATTGATCTTCATCAATTATAGTAAGATTCAATACTCCAGATTCAGTACCTATAGTTGGGTCGGAAACTTCTTTTTGTTCACATGCAAAGACTAAAGTAAGTATCACAGCTAATAATAAGCCGGGAAGGTACTTTAAAGATGCTATTTTTGAAGACTTTATTTTTGACATCATTTTTATACGATTTTTAATCATTGAATAATTGAAGTTGTTGGTAATGAGAATCTGTTCACCTGTAAATTGATTCATGAGCAGCTGTTTATAATAACCCCTGCTGACACCTGATGCAAGTACTGCCCTGTCAGCCAGGTACTCATGATTTTCTCTCACAACCGAACGCAGAATCCAAACGAATGGATTAAACCATTGAAGCGCAACCAGAAACTCCAGAAACAATATATCCCATGTATGGCCTTGTTTGATGTGTTCTAATTCATGAGCTGCGATCTTATTAAAATCATCGGATTTAATTAACTTTCTGTTGATAAATATGTAATTTAGAAATGAAAAAGTACCATAATCCTGATCCATAAGAACCAACTTTGCACCAAAATAAGGTTGTATTAGATGCTTCCTGATTAATTTCCGTATTTGTATTAACCGGAATATTAATTGAAACAGTAAAAGGCATAATCCTATGATATAAATCCATATAAGTAATTTGTGTGTTATAAGAACCTGTTCTACTGACATTGAGAAATCTTTTCCATATATGTTTACAGCTTCAAACATGTTTCTATAGGGTGTTACTGTTATTTCCTGCAACATAATTGGTTGAGGTTCTAATAATTTGATCTTCACAATGGGCAAAACAAGCGAAAACAGCAGGGAACTTAAGAGAAAGATCCGATTGAGCTTTAAGAAGGTTTCCTCTTTTAAAAACAAGAGATAAACAGTTACCAGTAGGGACAAACTTATTACCGATTCCAGCAAAAAATTTATCATGCTGTGCATTGCATTAAATTAAAAATTTATTCAATTATCGGGATTATCTTTTTCAATATCCCGTTTCACATCTTCAAGAAGTTCATCCAAATCACTTATACTCAAATTATCTTCTTTGGCAAAAAATGATACCATTTCCTTAAATGAACCACTGAAATAATTACGCATAAAATTTCTCATGTATGATCGGGTATAATCATCACGGGAAACCATTGGGAAGTACTTATGCGTCTTGCCATACGCAGTATAACTGACAAATCCTTTTTTCTCAAGAATTCGAACAATCGTTGAAACAGTATTATATGCAGGTTTAGGATCAGGCATTTCAGCAACTATATCCTTTACAAAACCTTTTTCAAGTTTCCATAAAACCTGCATTACCTGTTCTTCTGCCTTTGTTAGTTCTTTCATTATTTCATCTGATTTTGTACTATGTACGCCATAGTATAGCCTCAAAAGCAATGCCTGCGGAATTGCTTTTGAACATTAATTATTACTTTGTTTGTGGTGCAAGATTAAATGTTACCGGTAACGTTATGAGTACATCCAACGGGGTTCCATCTTTTGAACCTGGTTCCCACGCAGGCATATTTTTTACCACCCTTAATGATTCATTGTCAAGTAAAGGATTTACTCCCTTTGCTATCTTTGAATTTTTTACCTGACCATCTTTCCCGATTGTAAAGGTAACATACACCTTTCCTTCAATTCCTTTCGCTATTGCCTCCTCAGGATATTTAATACTATCAGTAAGATATGCCTTCAATGCATCTTCCCCACCCGGGAATTCGGGCATCTTATCCACTAGAACAGTTGGACTATTCTCCTGCCCGGTTACCGGTATGTTCAGCAGTACCCCGAACAGAAATAACAGGATTAACCACTTTATTGATTTCATTTTACGTTGTTTTTTTAAATTAATAATCTTGTAGTGGATATCCAATACAAATATATAACTAACATTTTAGTTGTGCAACTAAAATGTTAGTTATATATAAAAATAATTTATGTACAAACAGAAAAAGGGGATTTTAACTACTGCTTCTTTTCAAATATGAGCTTACAAACCTTAATATTAATAGTGGGCACAGCCAGTGAACGGTTGAGTGCAGCCTGGAACATTTTATAATTCACTTTCCAAGTGAAAAACAAATTATAATCCTAT
>DASRQG010000566.1:0-2707 GCA_035645995.1 Mariniphaga sp.
TCCTGAACGTTTGAACACATTGGGTAAGACTATGTGAATATTATCTGTTGTTGTGGTGCCATTACCCCTGGTATTATTGTATTTTTCTACCAAATGTTTTGCTGCTAGTGGTTCAAAGAAAGCATCTTTTGGAGTGAGATATTTTGGATGCTTATCAGTGTCAGTTTTATAACTTACCACCCATGGTGTTTGAAGTCGGTAATTCATTGTCTCTTGAAATTCAGGCTCAGGTAAAGCCTCTATTTTGGTCACCTTAAATTCAATACCATGGAACTTGTCTCCCAAATAAAACTCCTGACTCATAAAAAGCCCTCTAATGAAATTCATTGCTGCTTCGGCTACATCAAATGATATTTGTAAATAAATTTGGTGTTCGGAGATTTCAAACAACTTCTTTTCTTTCCATAATTTTGGCTTTCCAAAATTTAAGCGTGAGAAACAGAATAGTTTGTATAGTTTTGCTTCACCTTTTCCATATCCGGTTTCGTGAAGGAATTGTGCAAACTCTTTATCAGCTTGCTTTAGTACATTATAAATCCAGGCACTAACGTAATACTGGTAATCCATTGGCAACATACGTTGACGGGTGGTTCGGTTGAATGTTAATGAAAATCTCATGGATTCGATTTTTGTAAATAATTAATTTTATTGAGTGACTAAATAAATAAATCAAACTGTCAGTTCATGTCAGTATAAATTTTTTTCGCCTTATTTTTTATATAATTTTTTAATTCATCAGGTTTTATTATATGTATCTCATCGCACAATCCCATTATAAAACGACTTACTCCTTCAAATCCCGAAACAGGAGCTTTAAATATATATTCATGGGTGCCAATTTGTTGAATGTATTCCTCAGCAAGTGGATACTCCTCCTTGAGTAATTCACATGCACGGATAGTAAGCTTCAGTTCTACATTAATTTGATTATTCAAACTTATCCGGAATACATCCATTGGAAGCTTTTGATGTTTGTCCTTATGCTTCCATGGGTGAGGCAGAATTTGTACGGATTTGATACGTGTATTTTTAAAAGTTTTGCATATGCCATCTTTTACATCATACGCCCATGTTGCTACAAAATTTGTGGTAAAATCAAAAGGTTCAACCAACCGGTCGGTAATAATATTGCTATGGGCTGAATTATATTCCTTTAAAATAACCTGGTTCTTTTGTTTTATAGCTTTTATTAACTGATGGATGTTTTCGGAGTGTTCCTGTTTTATTATGGTATCTACAACACAAACAGAATCAAATAATGAATAAAGTTTCTTTATCAGGTTCTGTTTTAATATGTTTTCATCATTAATAGAATGAATGGCTTTTTGCAGAACGATGGCTTCTTCTTTGGAAAAATGAAGCAGCTCGCTGATTTCTCTAAAGTAAGGAGACTTTTTATCAATAGAATAATATCCGCTTCTTGAATCAGAAATGATAAAACCTGCTTCTCTGAAGGTATTAATATAGCGATAAACGGATCGCTCGGAAATTTGAAAACGCTCAGCTATTTCTGTAATCTTATATTTAAGTCCGGACGAAAGAAAAAGAAGAATTTCTAGAAGCTGGATTAATTTTGAATGGTTCATTTATGGTTTGTAGTATTTTAGACTTCTAAACTATCAACTATTTTTCAAAAAACATTCTGCTTTTTTAATAATTTTTACTGATAATCCCTGATGTACTGATAAAAATCATGTATTTTTTTAATTATGAAGCACATTATACTTGATCCTGATACTTTATGCCTTACAATTTTTATTTAAGATTTTTTTCTATTCTTAATTTAGATTGATTAAAAATTAGTACCTTGGTATGTTAACTCCCAAACTCATAAAAACATGGCAATCAATACTTCTTACAACAATTTACTCAGATACATTCATTTTAAACCTGCTTTATTGTCGGAAGACGAAGTGGATATTGTGAGGGTAAATGCATCGAAACGGGAAAAACGAGGAAAAAGGGACAAGTATTCCCCCTCAAAAGAAAAGAACGAGTTTTTAAAACTCAGAACTGCATTGAAGGATCTGAGGGGCATTGATCTTTTACGGGATGTGGATATCGATTCAGATGAGAATTCTCCCGCCTTCAACGCACCTACAACGCTTAAAAAACAGGCAATTAGTAAGCTCTCTCCTGAAACGAAAGAATATCTGGCATCAAAATCAATTGATCCGGCAAAGCTTTCTTACACTGATATACTTGATACGCTGCATTCTAATCTTGTTTATGGCACCATCAATAAGATTCCGGAATTTACCTATTCAGGACAACAACCTGCCAATGGGGCCGGTTACATTCAGGCTGTTGGTACGGCTCAACTATTGGTGGTAAAACAGCAGATCAAAAGATATGAGGCTTCAGAAATTGCACATATTGAAAATATCCTGTCGGGGGAGAAAAAGGTTAGAACGCATGATTTGTTGACGCGCACTGAAGAGTTCTACAGTTCTGTTTCAGAGAAAACTGCTGAAAAGGAAAATGAACTGGAATCAACCGAAAGATTTGAGTTGAATAAGCAGGTATCAAAAACACTTCAGAAGGATACTGAAATGGGGCTTGAATTGTCGGTTTCGGGGAAATACGGGCCTACCGTATCCTTCGAAAGTAATTTTAACCTGGGGCAGAATACTTCGGAAGCTACTGCTACAGAGAATGCCACCAGCTATGCAAAAGAGACAATTGAAAGATCGAAGGAGCGTATTGT
>DASRQG010000567.1:0-8312 GCA_035645995.1 Mariniphaga sp.
AAAGATGTGTACCTCCGGATGATGATCAGAGCAATTATAAAATGACATTCGATACCCTGTTTTCAAAGATTGAGATTCCTGCTGATAACATCCACCGTATCAAAGGTGAAAAAACTCCGGAAGAGGAAGCAGGACGTTATGCAGCTGAAATTGCAGATAATCTTGAACTTAGGAATGGTGTTCCGGTTTTTGACCTAATTATTCTCGGGTTAGGTGAAGATGGGCATACCGCCTCCATCTTTCCCGATCAGCTTGATCTGCTGAAAGTTGATAAATTATGTGCTGTTGCTACCCATCCCGAATCCGGACAAAAAAGGATCACCCTGACTGGAAAGGTTATAAACAATGCAAATAACATTTTCTTTTTAGTGACAGGACAGCAAAAGGCAAAACGTTTATCTGAAATCATGAATAACGAAGAAGTTGCACAGAATCATCCTGCCGCTCATATTGAACCGCATGAAGGTTCTGTTATTTGGTTTATTGATGAAACTGCAGCCTTAGAAATTGGCTGATCGTCGAAGGTCAGTAGCAGGTTCAAGTTCCAGTACTTCATTTCCAAACCGGATGGTTTCCTGTATAACTTCTCTGACTGCTCCTGAGGTAAGTTCACTGGCTATTACATGGTCGCCTGCCTCAGGAAAAGTTTTTTCTACTTTCTTATTTTCAGGCGTGCCTAACTGTTTAAACATTTTAAGCATTGCATCTACGCGTACCGTTTGATCCTGATTTTCCTCATCTTTATAGTAATACCCCAAAAACACAGGAACAGTAACACGCTCAAATGTTTCTTTTTTCATAGCGGCGTCAACCAGCTGCTGCAGATAAACAACTCCTTCAAGCCGATACCTGCAGTACCAGTATTGACAATTTTTTGAATCGATATCATCTTCCGTAACTCTGTACTTATCTTTTGTTACTGCACGAGCCAACTGTAAACCCCACGGCCGTGCAAGCATGAATGCTGAACTGTTGTTGATACGGATGTTTGGTGAATATAAAATAAGTGCATCAATATACTCAGGAAACTCGGCTGCCAGCATCAAGGCCAGTGTGCCACCTGTTGAAGTTCCCATTACAATAATCTTTTCACCCAAACTGCGGGCAACCATCATTGCTTCCTTTGCTGATTCCCAAAGATCATCGGGAGTCATATCTATCAATGGTTCTTCTGTTTCCAATCCATGTGAAGCCAACCGTGGATAGTATGCATTCATTCCATAATATTGGGCAAAATCAACATTTGCCGGATAACCTTCCATCCATGACGCTGAAAAACCGTGCAAATAAAGTAATGCGTAATCTGTGCGTCTTTTCATTTCTTCATTCGCCCAAATAATACGTGCTTCATTATCACGCTTTATCTCAAACCCTGCTTCTTTATTATTGATGTATGATTCAAGATTTCTTCCCCCCGATGGTAACGAAGGAAGATCGAGATTAAGATCTGCTTTGGGAGGCTTTGGCCCCAGCAAATAAGCTCCGGCTATAATCAACAGGAATAAAAGTAAATAAAGTTTAAATTTTCTCATAATCTGGTAGCTGATTCACAATTTTGATCCGTCTAAATTCTTCTACAAAATAAGTGAATTTAATTGATCAGCCGAATGGTTAATCCCATTAAAAATCAAAAATAAGCTGAACAGGTTTATTCTCCCCTTCCGATCTGAAATTTGAAAGGGTGAGTCCTAATAACCGAATTCCCTTGATAAACTCTTCGGCATATAACAATGCCCTTGCATGTTCTGCTAAGTCATTTTTGGATGCCACCCAGCCTGTAATCGTTTTACTTCGGGTATGCTGTTCAAAGTCAGCATATTTATATTTCAAAGTAAGTGTTTTAGCCTTAGCTCCAGAACGTTGGTAACGATCCCACAAGTAATCTGCTATCTGTAATAATTCTTTTTCAAGTTCTTCCGGTAAAAAAATATCGTAACTAAATGTCTCTTCGGCACCTACTGACTTACGTTCACGAAAAGGTTCCACCTGCCTGTTGTCTTCCCCTCTGCAGATTTCGTAATAATAATTTCCTGCCTTGCCGAACTGACGTACCAGTTCGTAACGATCAACCTGTCGTAAATCACTGCCAAACCATATTCCCATTTTATTCATACGCTCAGCAGTCACTTTGCCAATTCCATAAAACTTTCGTATTTCAAGCTTATCTATAAACTCTTGTGCCAAATCAGGGGTAACCACAAATATCCCGTCAGGTTTATTTATATCTGAAGCTACTTTCGCTAAAAACTTATTATATGAAACACCTGCCGAGGCTGTTAAGCCAGTCTCTTCTAATATCCTGCCACGAATTTCCTGCGCTATAAGTGTTGCTGATGGTTTTCCTTTTTTTATATAAGTAACATCCAGGTATGCCTCATCGAGTGATAAAGGTTCCACTAAGTCGGTATATCCAAAAAAGATATTCCGAATCTGATTTGATATTTCCTTATATCTTGAAAAACGAGGTTTTACAAAAATCAAACTTTTACATTTACGTTTTGCCACTTGTGAGGGCATAGCAGACCGAACACCATACCGGCGAGCTTCATAGCTGGCTGCTGCCACTACCCCGCGTTCACTTGATCCTCCTACAGCAACAGGTTTCCCCCTCAACTCCGGATTATCGAGCTGTTCTACCGATGCATAAAATGCATCCATATCAATATGTATTATCTTTCGGATGGGATCCAACTATTTGCTTTTAAAATACTGCGACAAAAATATAGAATTAAAAAGAATGACCTGTTAATTCTGATTCCGCTCTCATTTTATTTATTGCCTCACCATTATCTCTTTTCAAAAGCTGCATCAATTCTAACTTTTCCCATGAATCCGAAAGGTTTATCTTATCAGTTGAACCAACAAAATTTATTTTAAATACCTGCTCATTTAACCTTTAAAACATATTATATTAGCTATGCCAATAAATAATTCTGATAATTAAACGAGCATGATTCGTTGTTCATTAACCTGGATGAAAATTCATCATGCGAATTCCATCCGGCTATTTAACATGTTTAATAAGAGATGAAAGGAAATTTTAATACATTGGTGCAATCGGAGATTCCTATATTGATTGATTTTCATGCCGATTGGTGTGGGCCATGTAAAGTTCAGTCACCCATACTTGCAGAACTTGCCAAAGATTTAGCCGGAAAAATTAAGGTAATTAAAATTGATGTTGATAAAAACCAGGAGGTAGCAGGCAGGTTTCAGATTAGAAATGTTCCTACACTGGCTTTATTTAAAAATGGCCAAATGCTTTGGAGACAGTCGGGCCTGATTGAAAAAGCACAACTGATTAAAGTGCTTCAACCTTATTTTTGAAATCATGTTTCAAAGTTTTATTCTATTTTTACACTTACTATTTAGTTGACATTATTATCAACAATAACTTAAATAATTATGAATCGTTTCAAAAGTATTGTTTTATTAGTTTCTATCCTTTTGTTGGTGGGTAATATTTCATTTGCTCAATCTGCAACTGAGGGTGATGAAATACTTGGCAGATGGGACCTGACCATCACTATTGATGATCAGCAAAGAGAAAATCTGGGTATGTTCAGGCATGGCCTGATGGGAGAAAATGGTTTCCCTGCATGGTTAGAAGTTAAAAAATCAGGTTTTTCTACTCTTGTAGGATATTATGTTGGCTACGAAGGTAGTGCACGCCCCATCTCTGAGATCCATTTTTCACCGAAAGATAAAAAATACACTTTCACTATTCCTCCACAATGGATGAAGATTGATGACATCCAATTTGAGTTTACCTTTAAAGATGATAAACTTGTGGGCCATAAAGTTTTGAATGGCAATAAGCTTCAATGGACAGGCGTACGTGCTCCCGAACTTACCCGTGCAGAACCACCGGTATGGGGGAACCCCAAAAACCTTCTTGATGATAATCTGTCAAGATGGACTATCCCTGAAAATAATAAGTTCCGAATGCAAAATGGGGTACTCGTAAATCAGGAAGTGGGGGGAAATCTAGTAACGAATGAAAAGTTCGATGATTTTAAACTTAGTGTTGAGTTTCGTATTCCCGAGGGGAGTAACAGCGGTATTTACTTACGTGGAAGATATGAACTACAGATCGACGACAGCTACAGCCAAAAACCTTCAAATGTTACAATAGGTGCTATCTACGGGTTCATCGAACCGTCCTATAAAGCAGCTAAAAAATCAGGCGAATGGCAAAACTTTGAAATTACCCTCGTTGGCCGCCACGTAACGGTGGTGCATAATGGTGTTGAAGTGATTTCAAATCGTATTATCCCGGGTATTACCGGAGGTTCTCTCGATAGTAACGAAGGTGAACCCGGCCCAATCATTATTCAGGGTGACCATGGCCCCGTCGAATTTAGAAAATTCGTAATTACACCTGCAGTTAATAAATAAGCTACAGGCAAATATTTAAAACAGGCAGGACTTATTCATCCTGCCTGTTTTATTTTATAAGCTTTGAATGCCCTTGATTATCTCTATTTTTTCACCTCCAATTAAATATCTCATGATGATCTCATGAAAAATTCTGAACTTACCTTTGTTCCAATCGGGCAATAATCAGTTACCTCTTCAAACAAAATTACTCTCATCGCTCACCCCTTCATAATCGCTGCTACATTCGAAATTTCATACATTAAAATAACTCAAGTACCGTCCCTGCAATATGCCGGGTGCCATTGTTTTTATTGAAGTAATAAGTGACCAGAATCTTATGGTCATCAATCATCACAGCCCACGGATATCCGATATCACCCGAACCACCATCGTCGCGGATAATTATTTCTTCAGCAGTAGCATAATCAGTACATTCTGCATTTAAGATCCTTGCCCTTATTCCATAAGGTTTATGCCGGTAACCATAAACCAGAAAAACCCGGTTATCAGGTAAACGTATTGCCTGCAACGGATGGCCCTGAAAACCCATTTTTTCCCATTGTCCGAATGTTTTTCCTCCATCAACTGACCTGGCAATACAAGCCTGATCATCCATCCCGGCTGTACGCATAAATGCTACAAGATCACCCTTCGGAGTTTCATATATTGAAGTTTCGTTAAACGATGCTTTAGTATCTTCTGCAACTACACTCATGTATTTCCAATTACGTCCTTTATCTTCGGAAACAAGCAGATGGTTTGATGTTTTTTTTATATTGGTACTATCTGTGCATCCGGCAACTACCCAATATATTTTCCCATTCTCCCCTTCATACATTGCACCACGGTTATAAGCGGGCAAAACCTCCCCAAATGCACTATACCTTAGTTCACCCTGTACCGGTGGCGGATATATCGGCCCCTCCCATTCATTCCCATTATCTGAAGAAAAAAGAAGATATCCACCAAGGAATACGACTCCTCCCTGATGAATGGTCGCTGGTTGTTTGAGCCGTTCAAGCCCCGATTCACGAACAAATGCCCACCCGTAACTTGCACAGATCAGGCTTCCATCGCTACATCTTAGCAGACATGGATCCTGCGAACCACCAAAAGGATGCGCGTACAGTAGTTTTGGCTCCGGAGTCCAGCTTTCTCCACCATCGGATGACTTCATAGTTACAAGGTAGCTGTTAGCATCAACATGATTGGTGCCTGATTCATTGAACAGTTTCCGGTCAGGAGCCCGCCTGAATGCTACAATTATTTCTCCATCATCAGTACTTATCACTGACGGAAATGAAGCATAAAAACGTGAATCTTCATAAATGACAATATCACGTACTTTTTTTATACTCTGTTTATCTGCAATATCTTTTGCTGAAATTCTATTGAAATAAATATTTGAGATCAGAAATGAGAAGAGTAGAATAAATTTAATTGTTTGTACAGGCAGCCGGTTCATTTATACAGGTTTTATTATTTACAGACCAATTTAATCAAAATCTAAAAATACAACCTTTTATTGTTTTTAAATCTTGCCTACACCTTCTTTTTTATGGAGTAAACCTGCCAAAGAAATATCTGCATGAAAAAAAACCACCGGAAAATACTCAATCTTCCGGTGGTTACAACTTTTAATTTTTAAAAGTCAGTACTTCGTCTGTCACATCAATAACAATGGGTTTATCTTTATCTATTGTTCCACCCAATATTCTTCGTGATAATTCATTCAGTACATACTTTTGCAGAATACGTTTAACAGGCCGGGCTCCAAACTGTGGGTCGTAACCTATTGTTGCCAACCAGTTAACAGCTTCATCGGTCAGAGATATTTTCACCTCACTTCCTGATAACCGGTTAAGTACCTGATTAAACTGCAGCTTCACAATCTTTGTGATATCTTCCCTGGTTAAAGGTGTGAATACAATCGTTTCATCAATCCTGTTCAGGAACTCCGGCCTGATGGTTCTGCGCAACAACTCCATCAACTTAATACGTGTTTCCTCCAGTACGATTTCACGATTGATAGAAGTCATGCCTTCCAGACTTTCCTGTATCAGGTTCGACCCCAGGTTAGAGGTCATAATAATAATCGTATTCTTAAAGTTGACTGTACGCCCTTTATTATCAGTCAACCGACCATCATCCAGTACCTGTAACAGCACGTTGAAGACATCAGGATGCGCTTTTTCAATCTCATCAAACAACACCACCGAATAAGGTTTATGTCTTACAGCTTCTGTAAGTTGCCCACCTTCATCATAACCGACATATCCGGGTGGACTGCCAATCAGCCTTGTTACCGAAAACTTCTCCTGATACTCTGACATGTCAATCCGGGTCATTGAATTTTCATTATCGAACAAGTACTCAGCCAAGGCCTTCGCAAGCTCTGTTTTACCGACCCCTGTCGAACCCAGAAAGATAAATGAACCAATGGGCCGCTTTTCATCCTGAAGGCCTGCACGGCTCCTCCTGACTGCGTCAGACACTGCTGCTATAGCCTCATATTGTCCCACTACACGTTTACGGAGCTCTTCTTCCATATGAAGCAACTTCTCACGTTCACTCTGCAACATTCGGGAAACAGGAATACCGGTCCAGCGGGCAACAACTTCAGCAATGTCTTCCGAATCTACTTCCTCCTTTATAAGGCTGTCACCTTCTTTCATTTTTTGAAGTTCCTGCTGCAATGACTCAATCTCATGCTCAGCTTCCCTGATCTTCCCATAGCGCAACTCCGCAACCCGGTCATACCTTCCCTGACGTTCTGCTTCCTCAGCTTCTACTTTATAATCTTCTATTTCAGCTTTAGCTTTCTGAATAGAATTAACAACCGATTTCTCACTTTCCCATTTAGCCTTTAACCGCGACTGCTCTTCTTTGAGGTTGGCAATTTCTTCACTCAATGATGCAAGTTTCTTGTCATCCTTCTCACGCTTTATAGCTTCACGCTCAATTTCCAGTTGTTTAATTCTTCTTTCAACTTCATCAAGTTCCTCAGGCACCGAATCCATTTCAAGACGAAGTTTAGCAGCTGCCTCATCCATCAAATCGATGGCCTTATCGGGTAAAAACCGATCTGATATATACCGTTGTGACAATTCAACTGCAGCAATAATAGCATCGTCTTTAATCCGAACCTTATGATGGCTTTCATAGCGCTCTTTAATTCCCCTCAATATAGAAATAGCACTTAAAGTATCAGGTTCATCCACATGCACAACCTGGAACCGTCGTTCAAGGGCTTTGTCCTTTTCAAAATATTTTTGATATTCGCTGTAGGTGGTGGCTCCTATTGCACGAAGTTCTCCCCGTGCAAGAGCAGGTTTTAATATGTTGGCAGCATCCATTGCTCCTTCACTCTTACCGGCACCTACCAGAGTGTGAATTTCATCAATAAAAAGGATCACCTCTTCATTGGAATTTACTACCTCATTCACCACAGCCTTCAGCCGTTCTTCAAACTCCCCTTTATATTTGGCTCCGGCAATAAGTGATCCCATATCGAGCGAAAATACTTGCTTCGATTTCAGATTTTCCGGAACATCACCGCGCACAATACGGTGTGCCAAACCTTCGGCAATGGCTGTTTTCCCGGTTCCAGGCTCACCAATTAAAATCGGGTTGTTCTTGGTACGGCGTGATAATATCTGAAGAATCCGACGGATTTCTTCATCACGCCCAATAACAGGATCGAGCTTTCCCGATCGTGCTCTTTCATTTAAATTCAGGGCAAACCGGTTCAACGAATTAAATCGATCCTCTGCAGTCTGACTATCCACCTTAGCCCCCTTCCGCAATTCAGCTATTGCCTTCTTTAAGGCATCGCGCGATAGGCCATTGTCTTTCAACATGCGACTTATGGCATCATCACCATCGAGTAAGGCTACCAAAATATGCTCTGCCGAAACAAACTGATCTCCCAT
>DASRQG010000568.1:0-2888 GCA_035645995.1 Mariniphaga sp.
ATATCTCCGGGTATGATTTCAGTACGGATCAACTCTCCAATCTTCTTCCAGTGCCATTCCTCAGATGGATCAACAAAAGTAATCGCATCACCTTTATTACCAGCCCTTGCTGTACGGCCAATCCTGTGCACATAATCTTCATAATTAGGAGGTACATCAAAATTGATTACATGCGTCACCAAACTTACATCCATTCCTCTGGCTGAAACGTCAGTGGTAATTAAAATACGAACCTCACCTTTTTTGAAAGCCTGGATAGAGTTGATACGGGAACTTTGTCCTTTATTAGAATGAAGAATTCTAATTTCCCCTTCAGATTTTCTCTGAACTACCTTATAAACACTGTCAGCATGTTCTTTTGTTTTAACAAAAATAACGACTCTTGAATAAGAATCCTCATCCTGTAACAAATGTTGCAGTAGTTTAAGCTTAGTACGAAAATTAGGAACTTTATATGCCACTTGTTGAACTTCCTGTACAGGTGTGGCTGAAGGAGAAACCTCAAGTTTTTCATAAAAATCGAGAAACTCTTCGGCCAATGTTTCTATTTCTGAAGAAAATGTTGCAGAGAATAATAAATTTTGACGTTTGGGTGGTAAAATATCCAATAACTTTTTTAATTGCGGAAGAAAACCCATATCGAGCATCCTGTCTGCTTCATCTATAACCAGGTACTTAATTTTTTTCAGTGAAAGTACACCTGCCTGATATAAATCCATCAATCTCCCCGGTGTAGAAACAAGTATATCAATTCCCGGTGCTAAAAGTTCAGCATGTTTGGTCCATCCTATTCCTCCATAAACAGCAGCATGTCTTAATTCAGAGAAAGAAGTCAGTTCGGCTACATCTTCACCAACCTGTATTGAAAGCTCACGGGTAGGCACCAATACTAATGCTCTTGGATCAATGCCCTCAGGTTTTTGAAGCTTTGACAGAATGGGTAATAAATAGGCGGCAGTCTTTCCTGTACCAGTTTGAGCTATACCTACTACATTTATTCCCGAATTAATCACAGGTATTGCTTCCTCCTGTATGGGAGTTGGCTTAACAAACCCAATTTCATCCAGTGTTTTTAAAATAGATTTTGCAACCTTTAATTCTTCGAACGATTTCTTCATGGTGCAAAAATAACAATTCCAATGCGATAACTACTTGTAGTTAACAAGAACAATTAAAAGTTGATCCTTTAGGCGCATGTTTCTCTTAAACAACAGTTTTGTTTTCTCCCATTATTTTAACTTATACATTTTACCGGGCAATGCAGAAAGAACATTTTTAAACTCAAGTTCGAGCAACATAGAGGAAACTTTACTTCCCGGCAACTTCATTTCAGAAGAAATCTCATCAATAAACATTACACCATTCTTTCTTAATAGCTCAACTACCTGTTCCTCTTCTTCTTTAAGGTCAACAAATAAAGATTGCTGCACAACTTTATCTTTTGCAACAGGCTCCCATCCCATGAAATATTCAAGGTCATCGATTCCCTGTATTAAATTAGCACCATTCATTTTGATAAGTTTATTGCACCCTCTGGAATAAGGGTTATCAACATTACCAGGAAAAGCAAATACATCACGATTGTATGAAGAAGCTATGTCAGCAGTAATAAGGGCTCCGCCTTTTTCTGCCGATTCAACTACAATAGTTGCATCTGCCAGTCCTGCAATTACCCGGTTACGACGAACGAAATTAGAAGGGTCAATCTTTGTACCACTTGGAAAATCAGATAATACACCTCCATTACAGATCATTTTACGTGCTGTTTCTGCATGAAATGCCGGATATAGTTTATCAAGTCCATGGCCAACAACCCCAACAGTAGGCAGATTATATCGCAGAGCAGCTTTATGTGCATGTATGTCGATTCCATACGCCAGCCCACTCACAATAAGCACCTTGTAATTCCTTTCTGAAAAACTCTGAATAAGCTGCGAGGTTAATGTTTTCCCATAATCTGTTGCATTACGTGTACCAACAATGCTAACCACTCTCTGCTCATCTAAATCCAAATTACCTCTTGAATAAAGTATGATTGGAGCATCCGGACAGGACTTTAATCTTCGTGGATAATTTTTATCAGTATAGAACATTACATTTATATGATGTTTTTCAACAAAGGCAAGTTCTTTTTCAGCTTCCTTAAATATCCCGTTGTTCATAATTCTTTTAGCGTTCACTTCACCAATACCCGGAATCTTTACCAATGCTTTATAAGACTTGGTAAAAACCTGTTTCACCTCGCCTGTATAAGCTATAAGATTTCTGGCAAGCACACCACCAATGCCGGGCACTAAAGATAGGGCCACCTTATAAAATAATTCATCGTTCATTGATCAATACAATATCAAAAATAAAACTATACCCCCATGATTTGAAGCAATACTTCCTGTAGCTTTTTACGCTCTTCGAATGGCAGGGCACTAAGACTTACTGAGGGGTATTCAGCTATGCCCCTACGGGTTCTGATAACAAGCGTCAAATCTGTCATTTTGCCAAATAATGAGTTTTCAAAGTGAAACTTATATAATAAGGATTGAGGAAATTCAATTGAATTGTAATTAGTTTTTCCAAACTTTATAGCTTTATAATACCTTAAGGACACTTTATTATCAGCGCTATTAAATTCAATATATTGATAATCGGCCACCTGGAAAAACAGGAACCATAATGCAAATACACCAATCGGAATGATTAAAAATAAACCTATATCAAGAAGATACATTACCAATGCGCCTATAACAATAGCAAAGGAGCCTAAAAAAAATAATCGTCGTAGTAAAAGGGTTTGTTTTTTATTCGTGATGATCATTTATTATAAAATTTATGTAAAAAACAAGAGCTGATTTTGCATCTAATTTACTTAGAATTTTTTTATTGTAACTTTA
>DASRQG010000569.1:0-3967 GCA_035645995.1 Mariniphaga sp.
AGGTAGGCCTGACTGGTGAAATAAGAGCTGTAAACCGTATTGAACAGCGTATTGCAGAGGCAGCAAAACTAGGGTTTCGAAGAATGTTCATTCCAAAACTAAATAAAGGATTTGATGCTTCGAAATTTGATATTCAGCTTATTGGAGTCACCCGTGTAGAAGAAGTATTCAGAAAGATATTTGGCTAAAAGCCCCAAAATAAAATACTGAATCAGTAATTTTTCCAGACAATTACACAGATTCAGTATTTTTATATTAACATCAAGCCAGAAATTGCCGTAAGTAATTCCGGCTGGTCACCAATGCAGCCTCCACATCTTTATCAGACCCTTCATAGGCTTTATCTTCCACTTCGACACAAACAGGACCTCTGTATTTAACTGAAGTAAGCGCTGAAAAGAAACTACGCCAATCAACATCACCAAGTCCTGGTATTTTTGGAGCGTGATAATCGAGCGGATAAGCCATGATGCCTGAATCATTCAGCTTATCGTGATCAACTTTTACATCCTTAAGGTGGATATGGAAAAGTTTATCTTTGAAATCATATATTGGTTTCACTTCGTCCATTTGCATCCATACCAAATGTGATGGATCATAGTTAAGGCCTAAAGCCGGACTGGGTATTAGCTCAAACATTTTCCGCCAGATATCAGGTGTAGTTGCCAAATTTTTCCCTCCCGGCCATTCATCACGGGTAAATAACATCGGACAATTTTCTATCCCGATTTTAACGTTATTTTCTTCAGCAACTTTAACAATTGACGGCCACACATCCTTATACTTCTTCAGATTGTCCTCCACACTCTTAACCGGATCCCGGCCAATGAAAGTATTAACGACTCCTAAATTCAATTTAGCAGCAGTACGGATTACCTGCTTAATGTGTTCAATGTATACCTCAGCCTTTTTTTCATCCGGATCGAGCGGATTAGGATAATAACCAAGGCCTGAAATGTAAATGTTGTTAACCTCAAGCGTTTGCTTGATCTCATTTAGAGTCTTATCATCTGTTTCATTCACATTGATGTGGGTAACTCCGGCATAACGCCTTTCTGCCTTACCTACAGGCCAGCACATAATTTCAACGCACTTGAAATCATTTTTAGATGCAAATTCTATTACTTCCTTAAAACTTTTCTTAGCCAAAATAGCACTTACAAATCCTAAATCCAGCATATTTATTGGTTTTAAATGATAAATGAATATTTAATTGACATTTACAATTTAGTCAGACAATTCAGCAATTGTTTCCCAAATTACCATATATCTTATTGTTCAATTTTCGCGTTAGGTTTTCCGGGTGAAAAAATCCATACCCCCGATTCCGGATATTTATCGAGATAATTATACTGTTGCCCATAAGCTTCAATAGGATTATCATATATATTGATACCCACCAGATAAAAGCTTCCGTATTTGCCCAGATGAAAAGGATTGTATCCTTGTGATTTCAATCTATTAAAATATTTCCGGGCATTGTCAAATTCCTCAAAACTGCCTCTTATTAAATAGTATTTCGAAGTATCGGCAGTAATAAAACCAGTTGAATCATCAATATCATAACTATTTTCAGCAACAACCTCCTCTTGAACTGCCATCGTATCTTTTGCTGTTGTATCAACAAGGGGAATATTATGTTGGACTGGTATATCACCCGAAGTATCATTTATTGGCTCATCGGGTACCTGTGTATCTTTTGTTATAATATAAATAGCACCTGCAAGAATCGGAATAAGTAAAAGCAAGAGCCATAATGACCTTCTTCGTTTTGTAGGCTGAACTGGTATATCTTTCTTCATTTCTTCTTTTTGTATTGTTTTCTCTTTATGTACAACCGGAGGTTTCACGAGCCTGGGCTTTTCTCTACTTGAATTTTCTTTTGGAGGCTTCTTCTTAGGCTGGTCCTTTAAAGAACCTCTTTCCAGGCCATAAGCATCAAGGAGCAGGAAGTTTTTACCGGATGATGAAAATTCTAATGCTCCCTTTTGATCATAAGAAAGCTCACCAATGTTTTCGAGTTTCACAGATTCTCCCCTGTCGAGCCTGTACAACATCTCTTCCCGTGCATAATTAAATTCTTTGTTGGCCTCAGTGAAAGGAATACCTTCCACCTCTGCAATTTTGCCAACCAGCAGTCCATCGTTATTCCTGATTTTCGGTTCAAAAAAGATTTCTTTCGATGGGGGAATCATTTCACCTGTTTCATCATCAATTTGAGCCGATTTATATTTAGAAACGAAGGCACCAATGCCGGGAACAACAACAGTGTCGTGTTCAGGTAAAAGTAGAATTATATATTTTCCTATTTCCATGTTAATTGATTTGTATTGTAAAGTTAACAAAACATGAGTGGAACTTAAGCAGAAGTTACAGTAAAAAACGTCTTTCTATTAATTTCTACAGCCACACTTCTTTTAAATTTATATTTTTACACCAAAATTCCAGAGCAGATGAGTAAAAAAATATTGGTAACCGGCGGAACAGGCTATATTGGCTCCCATACTGTTGTTGAATTACAGGAAGCGGGATATGAAGTACTTATAGTAGATAACCTTTCCAATTCAACACTAGAAGTATTAGAGAACATCGAAAAGATTACAGGCAAAAGGCCTTCATTCGAAAAATTTGACCTTGCAGATAAAGATAAAACTTTTGAATACTTTGAAAAAAACAAAGGAATAGATGCAATTATTCATTTTGCTGCTTCAAAGGCAGTGAATGAATCTGTGGAAAAACCACTTCTTTATTATAGAAATAACCTGGTGTCATTAATTAACTTAATGGATTGCCAGCTAAAATATGATGTACCATATATTGTATTTTCCTCCTCCTGTACAGTTTATGGCCAACCTGACAAACTTCCTGTAACTGAAGATACTCCGCGAAAAGATGCAGAATCACCATACGGAAACACAAAAAAAGTTAATGAAGATATCCTTAAAGATACAATTGCAGCAAACCCACAAGTAAAAGGGATTGCCTTAAGATATTTTAACCCGGTAGGAGCCCATCCTTCAGCATTAATAGGTGAATTACCACTTGGTATTCCTCAGAACCTGGTTCCATTTATTACTCAGACCGCAGCAGGTGTCCGTGAAGAACTAAGGGTTTTTGGTGATGATTACAACACCCCTGATGGTTCCGCCATACGTGATTATATTAATGTAGTTGATTTAGCCCGTGCACATGTTATTGCTATTGAAAGACTGTTAAATAAGAAAAACAAAAATAATTTTGAGGTTTTCAATCTTGGAACCGGCAAAGGGGTTTCAGTTTTGGAAATGGTTAAAGGATTTGAAAAGACTACCGGGAAGAAATTAAATTATAAAATAGTAGAACGTCGCACAGGTGACATAGAAAAAATATGGGCCGACACTACATTGGCCAATAATGAACTTGGCTGGAAGGCTGAAAAAAATATTGAAGAAACACTCCACTCAGCCTGGGAATGGGAAAAAAAGGTTAGAAACATTCAATAAGCACACGCCAATAAATTAAATAACACCTATAAAGAATTGATAGCATGAAAAAGATCCTCATTACAGGTGGAGCCGGATTTATAGGCTCACATGTGGTAAGACGGTTTGTTAATAAGTATCCTCAGTATAATATATTCAACCTGGATAGTTTAACCTATGCCGGTAATCTTGCCAATCTAAAAGACATAGAAAACAAAGACAATTATAAGTTTGTAAAAGGTGACATTGTTGATGGAGATTTTATTCTCAGATTATTTGAGGAAGAGAAATTCGATGCAGTTATTCATTTGGCTGCCGAATCGCATGTCGACCGTTCTATAGCCAATCCTACTGAATTTGTTTATACCAATGTAATTGGTACGGTTAATCTGTTAAATGCTGCAAAGAAAATCTGGCAACAAAAAGAAGGCAAACTATTCTATCATATTTCAACCGATGAAGTATATGGTTCATTGGGCAGAGAAGGAATGTTTACTGAAGAAACA
>DASRQG010000570.1:0-2046 GCA_035645995.1 Mariniphaga sp.
GATGATTGATAGCAGGTGGAGGATCTGGTCAATGAAAAAAGTAAAGTTTAGTTTGAAGGTGAGGTTTATCCAGCTTTTTAGTAAATCTATCAAGAAGTGAAGCAAGGTCAAAACAACTGCAGCGATCCAAAAGCCCGGATCAAAAGATAATGCATAGCTCGTAACTAATACAATAGTGATATGGTAGATGTGATGACGTGTAATAACTTCCTTATCTTTTTCATCGCACCATTTCTGTGGCTGAAGACTAAAATCAGCCAATAGATGCGCTATCAATTGTAAAATAAAAAGTTGAAGCATTGCTAATGTATTGTTTTTTCAAAATATTTAACTGCCTTTTCTATCGACAACCAACCTGCAGCTGTTGAATGCTGGCTTATGGTTGATTGATACTTTCCTAATTTTTCTGAAATATCCTTTTCGCTAAAATTAAGAAGTTTGTAATAAAGTATCTCACTTTGCCTGGCAGAACATTTTGAAATTAACGTATCAACCAATGAAATTATTGGTTCAAACTGTTCTTGTATTTGGGTATCATTGGCATAAAAAAACATGGTATTCTTGATAATAATCTTTTGTTTATCTGATGTTGATTGGTTTTTTATAGCTCTTCCGGAAATATAAATTGCTTCACCATCAATGATACCATTCTCGGGATCTAATTTCTCAAGCCCGGCTATTGCTATTGCCAGTCTTAACCCATGTTCTTTGAAATATTTTAGCTGATTCTTGTTTTTCGAATTTTTTTCCGGTTCGAATGATTTGACAAGTGTTTTTAGCAATAATGCAATTCTTAAGGCATAACCCGGATGTTTTATGGCACATTCGATAAGATCCCCTTGTACCATCCTTCCAAAGAATGTATATTCACGATAGTCCTGGCTCAGATTTTTAAGAAGATCTTTTATTTTAGATTCAAGTTTTCTTCTGTCTGTTTCTGCCAAAGAAGTATATGCTATTATATCTGCCGAAATTGTAGCATTGTTCATGTTCCGGTTTTATTATTTCTTTTTAATAATGATTCTTTTTTAGAATAGCCATATTATTTATCGGTAAATATACTGATAAAATATGTTTATCGGTAATACTACCGATAAATAAAAAATGTATAATCTCTATTAAACTTTATTTCGTTGAAGATTCGAAGAAACTAATTTAGTTTATTTTCTTCTCGTTTAACATTCGAGTGGTTAAATTCCGAACATATCCATTTTCATTTTCAGTGAATGACTCGATGAGGGCAGCTATTTGTTCATTCTGATTGAGATGCTCCGGTTTTACTAATCGCAAAATCAGATTATATGCTCCGACTCCTATTTGTTGATTATCAAACATTTTTAAGAGTTGTAATACAGCTTTGTCATTCACATTGCCTATATTGATAAACTTCCATAAAATTTCATATTTTATGCTCATATCAGCCTCAGCCATTGTTTCGGTAATTTGATATTGAATTACAGAATCCCGTAAATGATCAACGGTAAAATATTCAAGCGACTTTTTTGACAATTCTACATTATCCGAACCAATATATTGAAGAAATGCCGGATAAAAAACGGAGTGTAAGGAGGGGAGTTCTTTAACAGAATTTATTGCCCAAAAAATGTATTCAGGTTTTTCAGTATCTAACATTTTCGCAATATAATCTTCATTAATACGACTTTGGATTATATTTTTGATGGTATCCTGCACGGGCCCATAAACAGTATGCCATAAGGTATGGCATGAATAAACTGCATCCTTAACTACAACATCTGCAAGGGCAGGTTGTGTTGCTGCTGTATATCCGTCAATTTCATAAGCTTCGTATACATCTATGGTGTCAGGCACAATAATCAGGTCTTCCTGCTTCAAATCCTTCAATATGGAAGAAGTGTCATGAAGTATTTCATCAAGTTTGACATAATCTTCCGGTTCAAATTCTGTATGATCAGATTTCGTTAAAGGTTCATTTTCTAAAATCTGAACTCCCAGGTAGTTACCTGCTCCGTCCCAAAACATCCATAAACTAATCATTTTACATACTCCTGAAATACATACATCTTT
>DASRQG010000571.1:0-4381 GCA_035645995.1 Mariniphaga sp.
TTAAATCTTCGGTAGATAAATTCTTCTCTCAGGAGCTATTAATGCAATGGATTGAAAGTTTTGATGGAAAACCAGGCGATTTATTACTTATACTGGCAGGTGTAAAAGATAAAACACTCAAAGCATTGGGGGAATTACGTCTTGAGATGGGTAACCGATTAGATTTACGTCCAAAGAATACCTTTAGACCATTATGGGTGATTGATTTTCCATTACTTGAATGGGACGAAGAAGCACAACGTTTCTTTGCAATGCACCATCCCTTTACCTCCCCAAAACCTGAAGATATACCACTTTTAGAAACAGATCCGGGAAATGTGAGGGCAAATGCTTATGACCTGGTGATTAACGGAGTTGAGATCGGAGGTGGATCAGTACGTATTCATGATTCTGCATTGCAATCAAAAATGTTTGATATTCTTGGATTCACTCACGAACAAGCAGAGGCACAATTTGGGTTTTTGATGGATGCCTTTAAATATGGTGCCCCGCCTCATGCAGGAATTGCTTTTGGTTTCGACCGGCTTGTATCGCTATTTGCAGAACTTGATTCAATAAGGGATGTAATTGCCTTTCCTAAAAATAATGCAGGAAGAGATGTAATGAATGATTCACCTGCACCCATTGCTAAAGAACAACTTGAAGAACTCCATCTGCTACTTAAGCCTGGGAAATAAGATCTTCAGAAAATAAAAAAGGAAGCAAAATGCTTCCTTTTTTTATTGATAATAATAATTAAACTCAACGTTCAACACGCCTTCTGGAAGAATAATTGATATGTAAAGCAGCAGATTTTCTAAGCTCCTGTTTGATATCAGTAATTATCCCCATTTTCGTGTTTTCATCAACCTTTAACGAGACAATCATCATATTTCTTTCAGCCTCATTGCGTGCTTCTCTTTCAGCTATTACATAATCTTGAATGTCACCAACATTTGCAAATTGATCATTTAACTGAATCCTTGAAGAAACACCAAAGGTACCTTGATATTGTGCTAATGGTTCTCCCACATAAATATAACTAACAAGAGATTTCTTCTCAAGCTTAGTCAATTCAGTTGCAGTAGGAAGTTCAATTTTTACCATATAATTTACTTCACGCATGGTAGTACTAACCATAAAGAAGAACAATAACATAAAAACGATATCGGGCAACGATGCTGTTGAAATAGGAGGAAGTTCTTTGCCTCCCTTTTTTCTAAATTTACTCATAATTAATTTCCTCCAACTCTTTTGGGTTCAGCTTCCGAAATTCTGGAAGGATAAATTTCACGTATTGCATCTTGTTGTTCCTTCTCAAGTTCACTGTATGGTTTACCAAATTGTTCTCTCGACAGCTCCTCTCTTAACTCATTAATGGCAGCAACCAGTTCGTTCTGAACAGCGATATACATCCCGTACCTTGTATCAAGGTCATTACGTAAAGATATAACCCCTTTTGTGACTTCCACATCACCAAAAAACTGAACTTGTTTCGGTTCTTTTTCCGGTAAGTTTGGGTCATCGTAAGGGTTGGCCATAAATTCTTTGGCACGTTCACGCAAATTATCCAGGGTTTCATATTCATTCTCCACCAACAATTCGTTGTTACGGTTAACCAGAACAACGAATACGTTACGTTCCCTGATCTGTTGATCTTCGGGAATCTCTTCGGGATCTACCCATTGGGGAAGTCTTCTTTCTAAACCGCTGTCAACGTCCATCGTGGTTGTTACCAGGAAAAAGATTAGCAGCATAAATGCTATGTCGGCCAATGATGCTGACGGTATTTCAGGTGTTTTTCTAGCCATAATTAATTTTCCTGTTTATTACCACTTAAACTTTATTTATCAAACAAACGGGTTACCGGTGCGAATACTATTGCCAAAATAGCTAATCCCAGCAAAATATATGTTGCGTATAAACCGGCATCTATATTCCTGGCTATCTGTGGCGTAAGTGTACCATCATTAATATACTTCTGGACTCCGATAAACTGTGGAATCTCATCCGAAGCAAGCAAATATGATACAAGAGCTACAGCACCAAGGAACAGCAATGAAATGAGTCCTTTTTTGGCAGCTTGTTTATTGTTTATCATGTGGAAAAAGTCTGATATTACAGCTATTCCAGCACCAGCAACCATTAAAATATAGGCCCAGACAAGGTTAGTATCAATCCAACCTCCCATTGTACTATCTGCATCATTTTCACTGATATTTGACATCATTGATATTACCAGTATTGCAGACACAGCAACCAGGACCCAAAGTACGATTGTTACTATCTTACTTTCTTTGTTCATGGGTATCCTTATTTTTTCAAATTATACTTTACCAACATGTCTAACAATGAGATAGACGCATCTTCCATATTGTTAACAATGCTATCAATTTTTGATACACAGTAATTGTAGAAAATCTGAAGAATAATAGCAACTACAAGACCACCTACTGTAGTAATCAAAGCAACTTTAATACCACCGGCAACCAATGAGGGAGAAATATCACCAGCAATTTCAATAGCGTTGAATGCTCCAATCATACCGATTACTGTTCCCAAGAACCCTAACATAGGTGCAAGAGCGATAAACAATGCGATCCAGCTTAAACCTCTTTCCAATAAACCGGCCTGAACACCACCATATGAAATAATTGATTTCTCAACTACATCAATACCATGGTCAGCTCTGTCTAAGCCCTGGTAGAAAATACTTGCTACCGGTCCACGTGTTTTCCGGCATACTTCTTTAGCAGCTTCAATACCTCCGGTTTCCAAAGCCTGCTCTACCCTTGCTAAAAGTTTCTTTGTGTTACTGGTAGCAAGATTTAGGTAAAGTACCCTTTCGATGGCAAACGCAAGTCCTAAAATCAACGAGATTAATACGAATGACATGAACATTGGTCCACCATCAATAAATGTTTGTTTCAACTGACTGTGTAATGACTGTCCTTCCTCAGCAACAGCAGCCCTTTCTTCTACCGGATCAGCAGTTGCGGTTGTTTGTTCCTGCTGAACTGCAGCGTCTTGGTTTGTTGTGTCGTCTTGTGCAACCACAGCGTTCGAAGACATAAAAAACAGCATTCCAGATAATGCTATCAACGCGAATAGTTTTTTCATGATTAATTCTAACTTTTAATTAATAATTTTCTTTGAATTTAATTATTTGATTTTCTAAACTATTTCAAATCTTCAGCAAATAACATCTTTTCCGCTGAAATAATCAAATATACGACTTAAAAAAAATTAATTCATTATTATTTTTTCAGAACTTTTTCACCAATCGTCCTGATATTTCAAATCCGAATTATTTCAACACCATATTACCCCCTCAATTTAAATTTATTCTGCATAGTTATGTAATCCTCCTTCCTTCGATCTACACAGAAATAATTTATACCAGGGCCCCCCTGTAAATGTTGTATTCAAATTTATATTTCTCACTCTGAAAATGGATCGAAAAATAAACCATTTTTTTCTAGAACTATTTTCATTCCTATATCAGAATTTATTAAAAAGAACAATGGATAAATTTTCCCCTCTTTAAGTCAGCGGAGAGAGGGGGATTCGAACCCCCGGTACCGTTTTGCGGTACACACGCTTTCCAGGCGTGCCAGATAAGCCACTCCTGCACCTCTCCAAGTGTATCCGGCATGCCGGAATTACAGGGCGCAAAATAATAAAAAAATTTATGAATTATTTAATGCTGCGAACTAATTTCACCCCGAAGGTTTCTATTCAGATTCATTTTAATTTGATCTGAAGTCATCCCCTGTCCCAATAAAAACATAAGTTTTGTGATGGCAGCTTCAGTAGTCATATCGTTTCCCGATACTACTTCGGCATTCATAAGTGCCACGCTGGTTTCATATTGCCCCATCACAACTTTTCCACGCTGGCATTGGGTCACATTCAGTATAATTATTTCTTGCTCAATGGCTTGCTTAATACATTCTGATAACCATTTTTTAGTGGGCACATTACCCGATCCAAATGTTTCAAGTACGACACCTTTTAATTCCGGTATATTGAAGATCGATTCAAAAACTTTACTGTTTATTCCAGGAAACATTTTTAAAATGACAACATTATCATCAAATTTATCATGTAATTTAAACTCCTTTTCCGGATCCGGATATTTAATCAACTGCTTTCTGTAACTAATATCAACACCAGCTATTGCAAGAGCAGGATAATTTACAGATACAAAAGCACTGAACAAATCTGCATCCCGTTTCACTGCTCTGTTGCCCCGATATAACTCAAAATCGAAATAAATACAAACTTCCGGTACTATTGCCTTACCATTTGATTTAGCAGCTGCAATTTCTACAGCAGTGATAAGGTTTTCTTTACCATCTGTTCGCACCATTCCAATAGGCAGCTGTGATCCGGTAAAAAT
>DASRQG010000572.1:0-6133 GCA_035645995.1 Mariniphaga sp.
GATCCATATACCGGCTATCAGTAACCATAGTATATTCATAAAAGTAGAGAGACATCCTGGTGCATTATCCATATTGGATATTTTAGCACCAAAGGGCCACAATGCAAGTATACCTAATTTAAATGACTGTAGACCAAATGGTATTCCAATTATTGTTACACATAATGCTAAACCGGCAACTATGTATTCAATAAAAATTGCAAAGCCTCCAAAAATCAGCCAGATAAAATTCCCTAACAGTTTCATACGGTTTTTCAGTTGAAGTGACCTTGTAAAAGTACATCAATAATTTTGAAAAGATGCAGATTTTCGTAAGTTTGCAAGTTCTGAAATTTCAGGAGGAAAATAATGGCTAAAAAATATAAACCCTTAACATCGGTATTGGTAAAACCCACCGGGCCAGACTGCAATATTAACTGTACCTATTGTTTTTATCTCGAAAAAGCGGATTTGTTTCCTGAAACCAAACGTCATCGGATGAGCGACGAGGTGCAGGAAGAGATGATCCGTCAGGTAATGCAGCAATCGGGCCAGGCTGTTTCCATTGCCTGGCAGGGAGGTGAACCTACTTTAATGGGACTTGACTTCTATAAACGCGCTATTGAACTCGAAATAAAATATGGCCACGGACAATCGGTCGGTAATGGATTACAGACCAATGGTACATTACTGAATCAGGAATGGGCTGAGTTCCTGAAAAAGTACGATTGGCTGGTTGGAATATCACTCGACGGCCCCGAACATGTTCACAACCATTACAGGAAAGATAAACTTGGAAATGGCACCCACCAAAAAGTGGAGGACAATATCCGAATGTTACTCGATAATGGGGTTGCTGTTAATGTGTTGGCTACGCTCAACGATTATTCAGTAAGGTTTCCGGAAGAAACTTATAATTATTTTAAATCACTTGGACTTACATGGATGCAGTTTATACCTATCGTTGAAACAGATGCATCTGATCCTTCACAGGCAGCACCTTTTTCAGTTTCTGCCAAAGCATATGGTGAGTTTCTTTGTAAGATGTTTGATCTTTGGATCGCTGATTTTAAAAACGGAGAACCAACCACACAGGTAAGGCATTTTGACTCGGTATTTTATCCCTACGTAGGACTAGAGGCTCCCGAATGTACCATGATGAAGGAATGTGGGCCTTATGTTGTTGTGGAGCATAATGGAAATGTATACAGCTGCGATTTCTTTGTGGATCCCAAATGGAAACTGGGGAATGTATTGTCGCACAAGATTACCACAATGCTTAATTCGAAAAAACAACAGATGTTTGGTGCTGCTAAAGCGATGCTTCCGGGCGAATGTCGCAGATGCCCATGGCTTTCCAAATGTTACGGAGGTTGTACTAAGGATAGAATTAAAGATCCGCAGGACAACAGAAAACCCCGTTTTTGCCAGTCGTACAAAATGTTTTTTTCCCATGCTGATGCAACTATGACTGATCTGGCTAATAACTGGAAAAAGAAACAGCTGGAGTATCACGAAAGAGAACAAACAGGTGGTACCTACAATGCATTTAGAGATTTCATTGGATAATTACCAATCAATCATCTTGTATAAGATGTGTTAAAATTCATGGTCCTGTAATTCTTTATCAATAAAACAGAGATAAGTTTCAGAGAATACACAGAATGAAAAAAAGCCTCCCGAAATGGAAGGCTTTTTTACAATATTATCTTTTTTATTGACTATTTGGCATAACTAACTACGCGTGTTTCGCGAATGACAGTTATTTTTATTTGTCCGGGATAAGTCATCTCATCCTGAATACGTTTTGAAATGTCGTACGACAATTGTTCAGCTTCCTGATCGCTCATTTTGTCGGAACCAACAATTACGCGTAACTCACGGCCCGCTTGAATTGCATAGGTTTTAGTAACACCCGGATAAGAAAGTGCAAGGTCTTCAAGATCCTTTAACCTTTTGATATACGATTCTACAACTTCACGACGTGCCCCGGGGCGTGCACCCGATATAGCGTCACAAACCTGAACAATTGGCGCCAGTAAACTTTCCATCTCCACCTCATCGTGGTGAGCTCCAATGGCATTGCAAATATCAGGTTTTTCCTTAAACTTCTCTGCCAGCTTCATTCCATAAACAGCATGTGGTAATTCCGGCTCATCGTCAGGCACCTTACCAATATCGTGCAATAAACCGGCCCGTTTTGCTTTCTTGGGATTAAGACCCAATTCTGAAGCCATGATGGCACACAGATTAGCTACTTCACGTGAGTGCTGCAATAAGTTTTGCCCGTATGACGAACGGTATTTCATCTTACCAATAAGTCTGGTAAGTTCAGGATGAAGGCCATGGATGCCTAAATCAATGGCTGTACGTTTACCGGTCTCAATAACTTCCTCTTCAATCTGCTTTTTAACCTTCTCAACAACTTCTTCAATACGTGCCGGATGAATACGGCCATCGGTTACAAGTTGATGCAGCGCCAGCCTGGCAATCTCACGCCTTACAGGATCAAAAGCTGAAAGAACAATAGCTTCAGGTGTATCATCAACCACTATTTCAACTCCTGTTGCAGCTTCAAGTGCCCGGATGTTACGGCCCTCACGGCCGATAATCCGGCCTTTAATCTCGTCACTTTCTATGTGGAATATGGTAACTGCATTTTCTATGGCAGTTTCTGTAGCTACACGCTGAATGGATTTTACAACTATCTTTTTAGCTTCCTTATTGGCTGTCTGACGGGCTTCCTCCATAATCTCATTCACATAGGCTACAGCTTCCGACTGAGCTTCTTCCTTTAAAGATTCAACCAACTGTGCTTTTGCTTCTTCAGCAGACAATCCCGACAACTGCTCCAATTTTTCAAGGTTGAGCCTGTGAAGCTTATCAAGCTCTTCGGTCTTTAATTCAACCCGTTGTAATTGAGCATTCAGATTTTCTTTTAATACATCAACTTCTTTACGTGAAGTTTCAAATTCTCTTGTTTTCTTTTGCAGTTCATCACGTCGTTGATTCAATGTTGTCTCCCGTGCATTTAGTTTATTCTCTAATGCATTAATCTTGGAATTTTTCTCCTGAATAAACTTTTCATGTTCCGCTTTCAACTGTAGGAATTTCTCTTTTGCCTGCAGTATCTTGTCTTTTTTTATAACTTCACCTTCACTATTTGCCTCATCAATAATTTTTTTCTTCTTTTTCGTGAGTGCATTATCCCAAATGTAATAGGACAATACACCGCCTCCCAAGAATCCAACGGCTACGCCTATAAATATCGATATCCAATCCATTGTAGTTTGTTTTATATTAACTAATTAAAAAACCCGTACAGAATTACCTCATAACCAGGTAATCCAATACGGGCTTCGATAAATTTCAATTATATTTTTATTCTCTATTCCTAAACTTTTTCCTTTATAAAGTCAGAAATATCATCATTTATATCTTTTAATCCGTCTATGAAAAGAGACTTATCTTCACGCTCCTGCAACTCGGTATAATTCAGTGCTATCTGAAAAGCTACCATCGCCAGTATATCCTGTGAATCTTTATCCTGAAACAGATTTCTATATTTACCAACTGTTTCATTTACCGTTTTTGCAGCTTTACGATATCTCTCCTCATCCTTCCGATCGATACTCAGTGGATAAACACGTCCTTCGATCCTGATATTTATTCTAAATTGATCTCTATTCACCTCTCATTACTTATTGAGTAATGCGATACATTTATCGATTTCCCGTATTAAATTATTTATTTTCCTCCTTGCTTCACCATCTTCATCTTTTCCTGTCAAAAGCTGGTTGGCAAGTTTTATATTTTCATTTTCCCTCCTAAGATCAGCATTCTCATCCTGAAGTTTGGCAATCTCCTGATTTAAATTTACCACTTTTTCTTCAAGTGAATTATTGATTGCCTTCAATTGTTCATATTCCTGGAACAATCGTTGCACATTGGCTTTTAATTCTTTGAGAAGAAAACGATCTTCGTTGGTCATTTTATGCTGCAATTCATCGGCAAAGTTAATATTTTTACCATATTGTAAAAGCGTTTGTTTAACATTGAACCGATCAGAATACAATTATAGCTTAAATAAACCGTTTAACCCGAAAATTGATTTTATATTTAAATGAAAAATGTCGTTTTTATTCTATATATTTTTCTTCCCTGGATTTCCTTCTCGCAGGAGGTTTCTTACGTTAGTCCTGTTAAAATACCTATATATCTGAGTGGTAGCTTTGCCGAACTTCGCAGTAATCATTTTCATTCGGGTATCGACATAAAAACCCAACAACGTACAGGCCTGGGTATTTATGCCGTTGCCGATGGTTTTATTTCAAGAATAGTAGTTTCACCCGGTGGCTTCGGACTAGCTCTATACCTCGATCATCCTAACGGACAAACATCTGTATATGCGCACCTTCAAAAGTTCAGAGATGATATCAAGGATTACGTAAAAGACATACAATATGAAAGAGAATCATTCAACATTGATATAAAAGTTCCTGAAGATCAATTTAGAGTGAATCGTGGAGACCTTATTGGATTCAGTGGTAACAGCGGCAGTTCAGGAGGCCCTCATCTTCATTTCGAAATCAGGGACACCAAATCTGAGGAACCTTTAAACCCTCTTCAATTTGATTTCCCGGTAGCTGACAACACAGCCCCGAAAATGTATTCCATAATGATAGTCCCTTTGAATGAATTCTCACATGTTGATTATCAGCCTAAAAAAAAGGCTTTTCCGGTAAGGTATCAAAATGGAAGATACCATGTGCAGGATACGTCTGTAATAAGTGCTTACGGTAATGTTGGTATCGCTGTTGAGGCAAACGATTTTTTTGATGGTTCAGCAAACCGCTGTGGTATTTATTCAATGAAGCTATGGTTCGATGGCGAACTATATTACTCCGCACAAATGGACCGTTTCTCTTTTGATGAAAGCCGCTATATTAATAGCTATATCGACTATGCAGAATATATTACTACTAAACGACGGTATCAAAAAACATGGATTGACCCTGGGAACAGGTTAAGTATTTATGACCATACTCAACGTGGAGGCAACCTTAAACTCACCGACGGAAACCTTCATCCGGTAAAAATAGAACTTAGGGACTTGAATGGGAATACTGCAAGTATTGAATTTAACCTGCTCAGCAGGTATCAGAAAATAGAAAGAAAGGATGGGAATTTCACTCAATACATGAGCTACGATGAGCCAAATGATTTTTCAAATGACGAAATAAAACTGGAATTCGCAGAAGAAACTTTATACGATGATCTAAAATTCTCCTATAAAAAAATAAACTTCAGTGAGGAACTATTTTCCGAAATACATGTGATACACAATAATACAGTACCCCTTCATAAAAATGCAATCTTATCGTTTAAAGCAGATCATATCGACAGCAGATATCATGAAAAATTACTGGTGGTACATATTGATACCATCACAGGCAAGCTATCAACTGCAGGAGGAAGGTATGACGAAGGTAATGTAGTTACTGCTATACGGTCATTCGGAAATTATGCCCTAACTGCCGATACTGTTCCACCATTAATTGTTCCGTTAAGCTTTAAAACTGACGGAGAATTGAAAGAATCATCCAGAATCAGGTTTCGTATTACTGATAATCTGTCGGGAATAAAAGAATATCATGGAACGCTGGATGGGGAATGGGCACTTTTCGAATACGATGCAAAAACCAATACCATAGTTCACTACTTCGACCCTAAACGTTTCAAATTGGGTAAAAGACATACCCTGGTTCTGCAGGTAACCGATCACAAAGATAATATGCGTACCTATGAAACCTCTTTCTGGAAATAAGTATCTTGTAATGGGCTCTATGTCGGGCACATCACTTGACGGGCTGGATCTTGCAGTGGTGGAATTCACCAGATATTTCTCAAAATGGCAGTTTGAGATCGTTGCCTGCGGAACAACCGACTACCCGGAACAATGGTTAAAGCAACTTTCAATCGCTCACACCCTTTCAGGATCAGAATTATTGATACTGCATAACAGGTATGGTAAATATTTAGGTGAACAGATCAACCACTTTCTTCAAGTACACCAACTAAAACCCATACTCATTGCCTCCCATGGCCATACAATATTTCATCAGCCTGAAAAAAGCTTTACTTTCCAGCTCGG
>DASRQG010000573.1:0-4487 GCA_035645995.1 Mariniphaga sp.
TGATTGCCAGATACCCAAGATATATAGCCGCAACAATTAAAGCAACAATTCCGGCAGCCTTTATCATGGCAACTTTCCCATTATTCCTGTTTATCAACATCATTACTGCTGTAATCATTATTGCTAATCCGGTGAATATACCCGGCAAATATCCAGCAAGAAATAATGCAGTAATTGACACTCCACCACTTGCAAGTGAATATACAATTAAGGTATTACTAGGAGGAATGGAAAGTCCGGTAGTTGCTGATGTTATATTTACCGCTGCACTGAAGTTCTCCGGGTAACCTTCTTTTTTCATTTCAGGCTGCATGATACTTCCGATAGCAGAAGCTGAGGCTGCTGCCGATCCGGATATAGCACCAAAAAGCATGTTTGCAAGAACATTCACCATTGCTACACCACCGGGAATACCCCCAACCAATACTCTGGCAAAATCAATGAGCCGTATAGCTATCCCTCCACTATTCATTATGTTCCCCGCTAATACAAAAAATGGTATTGCAAGCAAAGCAAAACTGTTTAATCCGGTAGCCATCCTGTGTGAAAATGTTGTTATAGCAGGTAAAAAATCGATACTTACCAACATGGTCAAGATCCCCGAAATGCCAATGCTGAATGCAATAGGTACCCCAATTACCAGCAGTACTATAAAACTGAAAATAAGTACAAATACTTCAAGAAATTCCATACTATTATTTTTTTCGGTTAGATTTAACCATTGTGATTAGATTGTCTATTCCAAAATAGGTTATTAGTAGTCCGCTCAATGGTAATACCAGATAAATTATACCGAGAGGCAATCCCAGAGCAGATGATTTTACAGATAGGTAAAATCTTGTATATGAAAGCCAGATACCGCCAACAATCAATACCAAAATGGAAAATATTACGATGCAAAGTTCAATAGCTACTTCCAGTTTATATCGTCTTTCCGGCGTACTCCGCTGTAATAATAAGTCAATGGCAAGATGCTCACGATGGGCAGCAACATAAGCAGCACCTATTAATCCTACCCAAATTAGCAGGAAGCCTGCAAGCTCATCTGTATAACTGCTTGGTGAATTTAATACATATCGGCTAAATACCTGCCAAAGCACGTCAATAACCAGTACGCTCATTAAAAATACCAGAAACCATTCCAGTGCCTTTTCAATTTTTTTACGCATAATATAAGTAGTTTTTGTTTTTATTCTAAAGCCTGGATTCTCTTAATGTATGAATATATAATCTCATTATCCCTATAAGTTTCAAGGAAAGGCTGAACCTTCTCAATAAAAGGTTCTTTATCGGGATGATTTATTAACACACCTGCTTTCTGAACTTCCGCTAATGATTCTTCTTCCGACTCGGCCCATAACTTCCGTTGTAATACTGCTGATTCATCGGCTGCCTGCTGGATCCAATCTTTTTCTTCATCAGAAAGTTTATCCCAGATAACCTGGCTGATAACCAATACATCAGGTATGGTTGTATGTTCATCGAGTGAATAATATTTACATACCTCATAATGGCGAGAGGTATACAGGCTGGGGGGATTGTTCTCTGCTCCGTCTACTACCCCGCTTTGCAGTGCAGTATAAAGCTCGCCCCACGAAATTGGCGTTGGTGAACCGCCTAAGGCCCGAACCATTCCTACTGCTGTAATACTTGGCATTACACGGAGTTTTAATCCTGCTAAATCATCAGGATGATTGATGGGTTTATCCTTTATGTAGAAACTTCTGGAACCCGCATCATAAAAAGTAAGTCCACGTATCCACTTATCGCTTGAACTCAACAATAAATCATCACCAATATCACTATCAAATACGTGAAATGCATGTTCTTTTGATTTGAATATATACGGAAGTCCAAGAACTTTATAGTCTTCAACAAAACTCTCCATCACAGCTGCTGATACCTTTGTTATTGCAAGGCTCCCAAGTTGTACCAATTCAACACACTGCTGTTCCGAACCAAGTTGTTCTGAAGGATAAATGGCAACATCCAGCTTTCCCTCCGAAAGTTCCCTGACCCTTTGGCCCATAAATTCCATAGCCTTATGTACCAGATGATCGGTAGGCAAGCCATGAGCCAGCTTTAATTCTTTTTGTTCCGGGGCAATAATACAAGAACTGAAAACGAGGACAACAAGAAGAATTAAAATGTTATTTAATTTATTTGTCATTATCAATATGCTTTATTTTCTTTTGTATTTCTTCACGATTGCCAGCGCCTCACCACATTTTTGGGTTATAAAGGAATAATCACCTGCTGCAAGAACTTTTTCAGGAAACAATTGCGATCCCATTCCTACACAGGTAACACCGGCTTCAAACCATCCCTTAAGATTATCTTCATCTGGTGAAACGCCTCCTGTAGGCATAATGCTACTCCATGGCATTGGCCCTTTTACAGCTTTAACAAAACCGGGGCCTCCAACCTGTGATCCCGGGAATATCTTAACAACTTCAGCTCCTAATTCATGTGCACGGCCTATCTCAGTAATCGATCCACAACCAGGACTCCAGGCTATCTTACGCTTATTACACACGCGGGCAGTTCCTTCATCGATTAGAGGTGACACTATAAAATTTGCCCCTAAGGCAATATACATCGCAGCTGTACTCTCATCTACTACGGACCCAACACCCATAATCATTTCTTTGCAATTCTCGATGGCCCACTTATTTAATTCAGCAAACACCAAAGTTGCAAAATCACCCCGATTAGTAAATTCAAATACACGAATGCCTCCATCATAACAAGCTTTTACCACTTTCTTGCATAACTCCACATCGGAATTATAAAAAACAGGCACTATACCTGTTTCATTCATTTTTAATGCTACTTCTATTCTGGAAAATCGAGCCATATTTTTAGTTTAAAGTGAAAGTTAAAAGTTGATTTTCATTACATTCATTAAGCGATAAAAATATCATAAATGTTTTGAAAATCTTAATCTTTATTCAATTATTTCAAAACTTATTGGGAACTTAAACTGCTATCTTGCAACGCGACCTGAGGCATCCCCTCCCATCAGCTTTTCTACTTCATCAACAGTAACCTCATTAAAGTCACCATAGATGGTATGTTTAAGACATGAAGCAGCTACAGCAAAGTTTAATGCCTTCTGGTCATCTCCATCATAGGTTAATAAGCCATAAATGAGCCCTCCCATAAATGAATCTCCTCCACCTACACGATCAACTATGTGTGTGATCTGATATGTTGGAGCCTCATAAAGCTTCTGTCCGTCCCATAATACTCCCGACCATGAATTATGATTCGCATTTACAGAGCCACGTAATGTAGTAATTACCTTTTTGCATCTTGGGAAACGTTCCATAATCTGACGGGATACTGATTCATAAGCTGCTCCTTCAACATGACCTGCTGTCACATTTACCCCTTCAGGTTTTATTCCCAATACCTTTTCTGCATCTTCCTCATTGCCTAAAACTACATCGGTACAAGCTACCAGCTCCGGCATTACCTCTCCTGCACTTTTACCATACTTCCAAAGGTTTTTTCGGTAATTTAAATCACATGATACAGGTATCCCCAGCTCGTTAGCTTTCTTAACTGCAGCCAGACATACATCGGCAGCATTTTGTGAAATAGCCGGAGTTATTCCTGTCCAGTGAAACCAGGAAGCATTTTCAAATACTTTATCCCAGTCTATCATATCCGGCTTAATTTCTGATACTGAGGAATAGGCACGGTCGTATACTACTTTACTGCCACGACTTACAGCTCCTGTTTCCAAAAAATAGATACCCAGACGTTTTCCTCCCCATACAATATTTTCTGTACCTACTCCATGTTTCCGCAACTCCATCATACAGGCACGGCCTATGTCATTCTCAGGTAAACGTGTGATAAAATCAACTGGTATGCCATAATTGGCTAACGATACTGCAACATTTGCTTCACCACCTCCAAATGTGGCTGAAAATTCTTTAATCTGATTAAAACGTAAGTTACCTGGTGTGGCCAGACGTAACATTATTTCTCCAAATGTAACTACCTTTTTCTGCATATCTTAATTTTTTTATCGCAATCGATTGCAAATATAATAATTTACTGCTCTTGTGGAAATAAGTTGGGATTAAAACTTAATCGAATTTAAAATATGCTTTCGCATTGTTAAAACAAATATCCTCAACCATTTTACTCAACAACTCCATGTCATTCGGAATTTCTCCATTCTCAACATCATCACCTATAAGATTACATAAGATGCGTCTGAAATATTCATGGCGTATGTACGATAGAAAACTACGAGAATCAGTTAACATTCCTACGAACCTGCTTAACAACCCAAGGTTGGAAAGGGCATTGATCTGTTTCTCCATTCCATCCTTCTGATCCAAAAACCACCAACCTGATCCAAATTGCATTTTACCCGGTACTGTACCATCCTGAAAGTTACCAATCATAGTAGCCAATACTTCATTGTCGCATGGATTAAGGTTATACAAAATAGTTTGTGCCAACTGATT
>DASRQG010000574.1:0-2262 GCA_035645995.1 Mariniphaga sp.
TAATGATCAGAGGTCAGGTGTTAATGGAGAAGTTAATGAAACATTGATGCGGGATAGTAAGGGACAATACACTTCGCATACAGCCAAGAGTGTAATTCTTTATAAGTCAGCATTTAAAAATTTCGGAAGATTAGCTTATACTACAGGGCATGAATTGGTACATGTTTTTCATATAAATTCAGGGTTTACTTTGAAAATATTCAATGAAATGGGGTTAATAAAGGGGCGAAATTATTTAGAAACTCTGGCACATACGTGGAATATAAATCACGGAGATGAAAGTAGCAAAGTAAAAATAAAATATTACCAATGAGAAGATTAAAAATCCTGATCTTAATTGCTCTTTTATTAGGCATAGGTTGTAATAAGCAGAACGTAACGTTGACGTTACAAAAGGTAATTAACAGCCAAGTCTATTTTAAAATAGAAAATAATAAGTACGAATTTATAGAAGTATTAATTCCCAAGAACAGATATTTATGTTATGAAGGATCACCTTTGATTTATGAAAACTATTTTATATTATCAATTATTGGAAGTCAATCTGAACAAGCTTATGTTCCAACATATTATTCTCATATTGTGCCAACTATAGAAGAACTTAAATTAGATGATTATGAAATTATAAGAATAGGGATAAATGGCGAATATGAGGGGAAGTTGAAAATCCCTCAGGAACAAGAGTCTGCTTGTATTTTAAGACCAATTATAGAACACAAAATAGGATTGGCAATCGTAATGAAAAATGAAACAGACACAATCGTATATAAATCCAATTTGGTAGAAGTAAAAATATAATTCCCCCCAAAGTTTGGACAGGATTATCTTAGAATTAAATGATATATTTTTCAGGTAATTCATGCAGCTTGTATGGATATTTTATGATAAATACTTGAAGGTGTTTGATTCTCTAAACTTTGATGTCTTCTTTGTTCGTTGTAATACTCAAAATAGGATTTAATTCCTTGATAGCAGGCTACCCCATCTTCAGCCGGAAACAAATATACATGTTCGTATTTAAGACTTCTCCATAAGCGTTCAATAAAAATATTATCGATGGCTCTTCCTTTCCCATCCATACTGAGCCTTATGCCTTGATCGGGGTGGGTTACCCAATCACAAAATTCATAAGCCGTAAACTGACTTCCCTGATCGGTGTTGAGTATATCAGGTGTGCCATATTGCTGTGTTGCTGTTTGCAGGGTCTCTCTGCACCATTGGGAACTCATCGTATTGGACAAAGACCAACCCACTAGGAAACGACTGTACAGGTCAATAATAGCACATAAATACAAATACCCGCCTTTGACCGGAATGTAGGTAATGTCCATCGCCCAGACTTGGTTGCACCGCTCTATCTTAAGTCCTTTCAATAAATATTTATAAACTCTGTGCCCTGATCCTTTGCCTCTTTTGGACGTGTTCGGCTTGGGGCCAATCGCCGAAAGACCCATAAGACGGTAAAGGCGTTCGATGCGTTTGGGATTGACTTTGTATCCTTTATCCTTGCGAAGCCAGGTGGTCATACGAGGTACACCCAGCCAGGGGTGCAAGAGGTATTCTTTATCTATCAAACGCATCAGCTCAAGATTTAGCTCACTCTCCATAACGGGCTGATAGTAAAAACTGCTGCGGGGAACCTCTATCAGCTCACATTGACGAGTGATGCTTAAATCTTTTGCCTTGTCAATATGGGCTTGTCGTTGTTGCTTGGTTTGGTTCATGACAAGGCTTTTTTTAAAAAATCAATCTCTATTTTTTGCTGACCAATTACTTTTAGATAATGCTCTTCTTTTTCCTGAGCCTCTGTCTTGGCATCCTTTACGGGGCGTTCAAATACCATTCCCGCGTTTTGCAGAAACTGGGATTTCCACAAACTGATCTGTGTGGGATGAATCTCATATTTACGCCCCAATTCCTGAATCGTGAAACGTTCGCTTAACGACTCTAAGACTACTTTTAACTTAAAGTCCGATGTGAATTTTCTTCTACTCATAATACAGTAAATTTAATTAATTTTATAACTTAATATACTGTCCAGTTTTCGGGGGGAATTACAATACACTTTTACAAAAAATGGTATTTTCATAGTGGATTTGTATATCTATCCATTCTATAATTCGAATGTAGAAATCGTTCCAGATATTTTAAAATTTCATCCTAAATAATACCATTCATTATATTTGCATAAATGCAAACCGCAATGGAAGTTCAGGATTTTCAAGAAAAACTAAATCCTTAAATTTCCTTATCTTTGATAGA